>QCQS01000027.1 GCA_003212115.1 Prochlorococcus sp. AG-455-E15
GATAGCTACAACAGGTTTAAGACCATCACACGACATACCTGCGGCAAGAGTCACAGCATGTTGTTCTGCTATTCCTACATCTATATATTGATCTGGAATATTTTTTTGCAGTAAATCCAAACCAGTACCCGTAGCCATTGCTGCTGTAATACCAACTACTTTGCTATCTTGTTCACATATTTTCAATAAGGTTTGACCAAATATTTTACTATAACTAACAGGTTTAGGTTTCTTAGATGGAATAGACTTCCCAGTTGTTAGATCAAATGCAGATTGTGCATGATATCCAACTTGATCAGCTTCTGCATAAGGATAACCCTTCCCTTTGGTTGTGACAACATGAACGAGTACAGGTTTTTTAAGTTTATGAGCGGCGTTAAAAGTATTTACTAAATTTCCAATATCATGACCGTCAATTGGACCCATATATGTAAATCCAAGTTCTTCAAAAACTGCTCCAACCTTGGGGACAGCTAGTCGTCTAACGCTTCCTTTAATATTTTTCAGTTCCTCTGGAATATCCTTACCAATTAATGGAATATTTTTTACACTTTCTTGAACACTTTCGGATAAAAATTGCAATTGTGGACTAACTCTTACCTTATTTAAATAAGATGAAAGGGCTCCAACTGGAGGTGAAATAGACATATCATTATCGTTTAGTACTACAACTAAAGGGGTATTTGGTAAGTGACCTGCATGATTTATAGCTTCTAATGCCATTCCTCCAGTTAATGCTCCATCTCCAATAACAGCGACACATTTATGGTTTTCACCTTTTCTATCTCTAGCTATTGCCATACCTAAAGCTGCAGAAATAGATGTGCTTGCATGTCCAGCTCCAAAATGATCGAATTTACTTTCACTTCTTTTGAGATATCCAGCAACTCCATTCTGTTGTCTAAGGGAATCAAATTGACTGAAACGTCCTGTTATTAATTTATGAGGATAACCTTGATGACCTACATCCCAGACAACTTTATCGAAATCAAGATCGAGAGTTTGATATAAAGCCAATGTAAGCTCAACTACACCTAATCCAGGACCAAGATGTCCACCACTAGTAGATACTACTTGAAGATGTCTTTCTCTAATTTGACAAGCAATTTCCTCTAATTGTGAAACTGTTAAGCCATGAAGTTGATTTGGATGACTTAACTCACTTAAAAGCATTTAACAAAAATTGGTATCTATATAATCTAAAACGCCGAGGTGCAAAATGAGTATTTTTTTTGAAATAGATCATGTAATGTTTTATTAGATTAATAATTAATGCTAAAAATATATATATGAATGATTATTTTGAAAAAATACTTCAAGCTGAGGTCTATGAAGTAGCAAAAAAAACACCGCTAGACAAAGCTCATAATTTAAGTAATACGCTAAATAATGAAGTTTTTCTTAAAAGAGAAGATCTTCAAGATGTATTTTCATTCAAAATAAGAGGTGCTTATAACAAAATGAGTAAGCTTAGTAATTCACAGCTTGCTCAAGGTGTAATTACTTCAAGTGCTGGGAATCATGCTCAAGGGGTTGCACTTAGTGCTCTTAAGTTAAATTGCCAAGCAACCATTTTAATGCCCATTACAACACCTCTAGTAAAAATTAATGCTGTAAAAAATTTGAAAGCGAAAGTTATTTTATATGGAGATAACTATGATGAAACATACAAAGAAGCAATAAGGATTAGTGAAGAAAGAAATTTATGTTTTATTCATCCTTTTGACGATCCGGATGTTATTGCAGGGCAAGGAACTATAGCTATTGAACTTGAACAGCAACTTAAGGAAAAACCTTATGCCATTTATATTGCTGTAGGTGGTGGTGGATTGATATCAGGAATATCGTTATATGCTAAAAAAATATGGCCTGAAGTTAAAATAATTGGCGTAGAACCTGAAGATGCAGACGCTATGACAAAATCCTTGGAACAAGAAAAAATAGTGGAATTAAGCTCTGTCGGTCAATTTGCAGATGGCGTGGCGGTAAAAAAAATTGGTAAAAATACTTTTGATATTGGTAGAAAATATATAGATAAGATGATTAGGGTTAATACTGATGAAATATGTGCTGCTATAAAAGATGTTTTTGAGGATACTAGATCAATACTAGAGCCCGCAGGAGCATTATCAATTGCAGGAATGAAAAAAGATATTTTAAATTCCAATCATTTAAATAGAAAAATGGTTGCGATTGCATGTGGTGCAAATATGAATTTTGAGAGACTTAGATTTGTAGCAGAAAGGGCAGAACTTGGAGAGTGTAAAGAAGTAATGATGGCTGTTGAAATTCCTGAACGTGCTGGAAGTTTAATTGATTTTTGTAAATTACTTGATAATAGAAATTTAACTGAATTTAGCTATAGGATGTCGAATTCTAAGAATGCCCAGATCTTTGTAGGAGTTCAAGTATATGGTTTAAATGATAAGAAAAATCTTTTAAATGTATTTAGAAATTCTCAGTATTCATTTATTGACATAAGTGATGATGAACTGTCTAAAAATCATCTCAGACATATGGTAGGTGGAAGATTACCAAGGACTTTTAAAGAAATGAATAACAGAAACTTTGTTGAGCTTTTATACAGATTTGAGTTTCCTGAACGGCCTGGCGCGTTAATAAACTTTTTAAATAATATGAAATCTAATTGGTCTATAAGCGTATTTCACTACAGGAATTATGGTGCTGATGTAGGGAAAATTGTTATTGGTGTTTTAATCGATAAAAATGAAATTTTTGAGTGGAATAAATTTATAAGAATTCTTGGCTATAAATTCTGGGATGAAACTCAAAACGATACATATAGATTATTCCTTGGTGCATCAGATTAAATTTAAGGTAAATTAGGAAAGATTTCGGTAATTAAAATCAATCAATCTGATCTAAATACAACGCCAATATCTGATATAGATCTAGTTACTAAAGTTGAAGCTGTTCTATATTTAAAAGGCAGACCAATAACAAAAAAGGATCTTTCAGAAATCACTAATTCTGATATAAACTCAATAAATGATGCAATTAGAGATCTAAAAAATAAATATTCTAATCCCAACTCAGCCATTGAATTAAATGCAGTTAATAACAGTTTTTCTCTAGAACTAAAATCTAGTCTTAATGAATTCGTCGAAGATTTACTTCCTTCTGATTTGAAAACATCCGAATTAAGAACATTGGCAACTATTGCAATTAAAAAAAAGATCCTTCAATCGGATCTTATACTTCTTCGAGGTTCAGGAGCTTATGATCATATTAAAGAATTATTAGAAAAGAAATTTATCGTCAAACGAAAGCAAAAAGATGGTAGATCATATTGGTTATCTTTATCAGAAAAGTTTTTTCAAACTTTTGCTGTAAGTAATGAATATCTGTCAAAAATTGGAAGCCCAAACAATAAACAACAATAATGAGTAAATGTTAAAATACATAAAATTCAAAAAGTAAAAATGGTCGCATATAAAATATTTTCTGTATTAGCAAGTACAGCACAGATTTTTTCATTCTTATTACTAATAAGAGTATTACTTACTTGGTTTCCATCAATTGATTGGAACAATGGTGCTTTAAGTGCATTATGTTCTTTAACTGACCCTTATCTAAACATCTTTAGAGGAATTATTCCTCCAATAGGTGGTTTTGACATTTCATCAATTTTGGCTTTTTTACTTTTAAATGTAATTCAAAATGCTTTAGGAGGAGCGGCTAGTACTTTTTACGGTTATGGATACTAATATTTCATCTGTTATCACCTGATCCAGAAATTTTCCCTTTAGCGGCTCTTAATTTTAATTTTTCAAGATTTTTCAATGCAACATCTTCTAAACTGAAATTTAATTCCGTACAAAGATTTGATATATACCACAATACATCTCCTAATTCTTTTTTAATACCTAATTTTGATTCGTTATCGAATATTCCATTTTTATCTCTTATAACTTTTTTCACTTTTTCTGCCACCTCACCAGCCTCCCCAACCAAACCAAGGGTTGGATAAATATTATTTGAGCCTAAATTTGGATATTGTGCAGTTTCTCTTGCTTTTTTCTGATAAGTTTTAAAATCCATGATTTAAATAACTAACTTTGGGTATGGTAAATTTATTTATATCTAGCAATATTATCTATATATGTCGAATATTGATTTAAAAAGAAGAACAAAAATAGTAGCAACTATTGGCCCTGCAACTCAATCTGAAGAGATAATTACAAATTTAATTAAAGCTGGAGTAACAACATTCAGATTAAATTTTTCACATGGAGATCATAAAGATCATGCTGAGAGAATAAAAACCATAAGAGAAGTATCAAAAAAGTTAGATATAGATATTGGAATATTGCAAGATCTTCAAGGCCCTAAAATACGATTAGGGCGCTTTAAAGATGGGCCAGTGAAAGTTAAAAAAGGCGACAAATTCACACTGACATCAAATGAAGTCGAATGTACAAATACTATTGCAAATGTTACCTACGACAAACTTTCTCAAGAAGTTACCGAAGGTAAAAGAATACTTTTAGATGATGGAAAAATAGAAATGATTGTAGAAAAAGTTGATATAAAAGCTAATAGTTTGGAGTGCATGGTAACTGTAGGAGGGGTTCTTTCAAACAATAAAGGTGTTAATTTCCCAGATGTACAATTATCAGTAAAAGCATTAACAGAAAAAGATAAAGAGGATTTAAGATTCGGTTTATCTGAAGGAGTTGATTGGATAGCACTAAGTTTCGTTAGAAATCCTTCCGATATAAATGAGATAAAAGATTTAATAAACAAAAATGGACATTCAACTCCTGTTGTCGCAAAAATTGAAAAATTTGAAGCAATTGATCAGATCGATACAGTATTACCCTTATGTGATGGGGTTATGGTTGCAAGAGGTGATTTGGGTGTAGAAATGCCTGCTGAAGAAGTTCCTCTGTTACAAAAGGAATTAATAAGAAAAGCTAATTCATTAGGTATCCCAATAATTACAGCGACTCAAATGCTAGATTCTATGGCTTCTAACCCAAGACCAACTCGGGCGGAAGTTAGTGATGTAGCAAATGCAATTCTGGATGGTACAGATGCTGTAATGCTTTCGAATGAAACTGCAGTTGGCGATTATCCTGTAGAGGCAGTTGAAACGATGGCAACTATAGCAAGAAGAATTGAAAGGGATTATCCACTTAAAGCTATTGAAAGCCACTTACCAAGTACGATTCCAAATGCTATTAGTGCAGCAGTAAGCAATATAGCTAGACAACTTGATGCTGGAGCTATAATCCCTTTAACGAAATCAGGCTCTACCGCTAGAAATGTTAGTAAGTTCAGGCCACCAACACCTATCTTGGCAACTACTACAGAGAGGAGTGTAGCGAGAAGATTGCAACTTGTTTGGGGGGTTACTCCAATAGTAGTTAAAAATGATGAAAGAACAGCAAAAACTTTTAGTTTAGCTATGCAAATTGCTCAGGAGATGGGGATCCTAAATCAAGGAGATTTAGTAGTGCAAACAGCAGGTACATTAACTGGAATTAGTGGCTCTACAGATTTAATAAAAGTCGGTTTAGTAAGAAAGATTGTATCGAGAGGAATTTCAATAGGGGAAATTGGTGTTACAGGTAAAGCAAGAATAATTAAAAATAATCTTGATATATCCTTAATTTGTCCAGGAGAAATATTATTTGTTCCAAAGGAATTAATGAAAAATATTCCACTGAGTAAAAATATTGCTGGTATTGTTACGAATGAAAATGTAAATGATGTTTATGCTTTGTATAACAACAATAATAAAAAGATTTCTACAATTTGTAGTTTAGAAAATATGGATGATCATCAAATCAGTAATGGCGACCTTATTACACTCCAGCTTAATGAAGGTGTTATATACATGGGACAAATTGAAGATGATGATGATGCATTAGATAAATATAAATATGTCTAGGAATATCTCAATAAAAGAAGCCTTAGGCATGGCCACAAAAACTTTAGTTTCGAACAAATTAAGAAGTTCGTTAACAATGCTGGGGATAATTATAGGAAATGCTTCAGTTATTACACTTGTTGGACTTGGTAGAGGTGCTCAAACATTAGCAAAAAACCAATTAAGTAATTTAGGTGCCAATGTTTTATTCATTGTTCCCGGAAATAATGACACAAGAAGAAGAGGTATTTCATTTCCTAAAAACCTAGTTTTAGAGGATGCAATAGCAATAAGCAATCAAGTACCAACAGTTAAAAAAGTTGCTCCTCAAATCTCTGCTAACGAAATAGTGCAGTCAAATTCTAAAAGTTTAAATATATCAATAGCTGGAGTTACTCCTGAATTTCTTGAAGTAAGAAGCTTTGAAGTAGATAAGGGTAGATTTTTATCAAAAAGTGATGTTAATAGTGCAAGAAGTTATGTTGTAATAGGTCCTGATCTTAAAGACGAATTTTTCAAAGATAAATCTACATCACTTGGAAAAAAAATCAGAATTAAAGACCACACTTATGAAATTATCGGAATATTAAAACCAAAAGGTGCTGTATTTGGAAGTAATCAAGACAAAAATGCTTATATTCCATTAACCACCATGGTTAACAGGATTACAGGAAAGGACCCGACATATGGGGTAAGTTTAAGCTTCATTAGTGTTGAAGCGATAAATAAAAATGCAACTAGTGCCGCTAAATTTCAGATTACTAACTTATTAAGGCAAAGACATAAAATAATCAGAGATGATGACTTTGCTGTTAGATCACAAGAAGATGCATTGAATATAGTAACCAACATAACTAGTGGACTGACTTTTTTATTGGCTGGTATTGGGGCTGTATCTTTAGTGGTTGGAGGCATAGGAATCATGAATATTATGCTCGTTTCAGTAAGCGAAAGGACTGAAGAGATTGGACTTAGAAAATCTATAGGAGCTAAACAGTCGGATATATTAATTCAATTTTTAATTGAGGCATTGATTTTATCTACAATTGGAGGATTAATTGGAACAACTACGGGATTATCAGGAGTTTTTCTTTTATCTCTGATAACACCACTTCCTGCATCAGTAGGAATTACAACTACTTTTTCCACCATGATAATTTCAGGATCAATAGGTTTAATCTTTGGCGTTTTACCTGCAAAAAGAGCTTCTAAATTAGATCCAATTGTTGCGTTGAGAAGTTTATAAATATTATTTATAATAATGCTCAATTTTTATAAATTAATTGAGATACTAGTGATTCTTCAGTCGTTAGTAATAACATCAATGTTAACTGTTTATATTCCACTACCTTTTATCTATAAATCAAGTAATAACTTAGAGTTGCCTATCACATTGCAAATTCCAGCCATAATATTATTAACACTTATATTTCATAAAAAAGTTGTTTTTAGAGCATTTTCTATATATTTACTTGTAGGGTTATTTATATTTCCAGTCTTTAATCAAGGAGGTTCAATAGGTTATTTACTCACTCCAAATTTTGGCTATCTATTAGGTTTATATCCATTGATAAAAATAATTGATAATTTAAATAATAGAAATAAACTAAACGTTGGAAACTTTTTAAAAAAAGGATTTATAGCAATAAGTGCCATGCATTTAACTGGAATATTTTACAACTTCATGCAGATTATATTTTACAAGGAATTTAATTTATTTTTATATAATTTAGGAAAATACTCCTTAGGTAAGATTGGATATCATTTTTTAATGCTTTTTCCGCTTTTATTACTTATTAAACCTATAGAACGTTTAAAACATAGCAAATAATGATTAACAAAATACAATCCAAAATATATTTTTTATCTTTCAGTATATTCATTGTTCTAATAGATCAATCTACTAAATATTTAATGTTTTATTATAAAAATTCATTTATTAATAAAGATTTTATTTTATTCAAATTAGACTTTGTAAAAAATTACGGGGCAGCATTTAACATATTTAGTGGAAGTAGAATATTTTTATCTTTAATTAGTATTTTATTCTCAATATTACTTATTTATTTAATATTTAGGAAAAATACATTAAACTCAATCGATCTATATTCTTACAGCTTTATTCTTGGGGGAACTATTGGGAATGGTATAGATAGGATATATAAAGGTTTTGTTATTGATTTTATAAATTTAAATATTATAAATTTTCCAGTGTTTAATTTTGCTGATATATCTATTAATATTGGTTTTATTTTTCTAATTTATAACGTTTTTAAAAACAATAATAAATAAAATGAATTACTTAAAATTAAAGTATATAAAGTATATTGTATTAATATTATTTCTATATATTTTATTTTCGATATTTATAAAAATAGTTAATATTTATACCCTTTTATTTTTAATAGTAATTATTTATATCTTTTATAATATTGATAAAAAGTTATTCAAAAAAATAGTATATAAAGTTATATATAAGAATAAAAAAAATATACATTCATTCAAAAATACATATGGTGCTGCCAAGGTAAGTTTAGAAGGGGTCGAGAAAATTAATAAAAAAATTAATGATAAAGTCAAAGTTGAATTATTAAATTACCAAAAAAATAAACTAGAGTCCCAATTAAATACAGGAGATTATAAAGTTACTCTTTTTGGAGCAGGCTCCTCAGGAAAAACATCTATAGCAAGATCTTTATTGAAAAATATTGTCGGACAAACTTCAGCAAAAATAGGTACAACTAAGCAAATTAATAGCTATAAAATTCGTATCCCAATCTTAAAAAGAAACATAAATATAGTTGACACTCCGGGTTTATTCGAACCATCTAAATTAGGTGAAGAAAGAGAAAAAGCAACAATTATACAAGCATCAAATTCTGACTTGGTTCTTTTTGTGCTAGATCAGGACATAAATAAATACGAAAACTATCTAATTACGGAATTACTAAAATTAAGGAAAAAAATAATAATAGTTCTAAATAAATGTGATTTGAGGTCTAGAAATGAAAATAAGCTCATCAAAGAAAATATAATTTCTATAACTTCAGCTAGCAAAAATAAAATTTCAGTTGTTCAAACAATTGCATTACCTCAACAATCTCCTTATTTAAAATCAGATGCTTTAAATTTATCTCCAGATGTAGGAAGTTTATTTAGAGAAATAATTGAGACACTAGATAATAATGGTGAAGAGTTATTGGCGGATAATATTCTATTTCGCTCAAATAAGCTAGGTATTAAAAGTAAAAATTTCGTACAAGAACAAAGATATTTAATGTCAAATAAAGTGATTAAAAAATACATGTGGATAACAGGAGGAGTAATTCTAGTTAATCCACTACCAGCTGTTGATTTCCTTACTACTACCTCCGTAAACCTTCAAATGATTATGGAATTATCAAAAATATATGAAATAAAGCTTACAAAAAAAGATGCTAAAGATTTAGCTGCCTCATTGCTAAGCGCATTGGCTAAACAAGGAATACTAAAAGGGGGTCTTGCCATTCTTTCTCCTGCTTTAGCTACAAGCTTGACTAAAATGATATTATCTAAATCTATACAATCAATTACAGCAGGCTGGTTAATAAGAATAGTAGGACTAAGTTTGATTGAATATTTTAAAAATGGGCAAGATTGGGGAGATGGAGGGATTCAAGAAGTAGTTGATAAGGTTTATAGAATAAGTAAGAGAGAGGACATTTTAAACAACTTCGTAAAAGAAGCTATTTCAAAAATTGAAATGAAAAAGTATTTTAAATCAAATAAAAGTTTGCCTCCATTTAATATGTAAAATTTGATAATTGATCATTTAGATAAGTTCTGAAATCAAAGATAGTTATTAGGAGTAAATAAGCAATACAAATAGCTATAGATATAACACCTGTCACTATTGCAATAATCTTTTGTCTTCCCATATTCATTAGTTAATCATCTAAAAGTCTCAAAAGTTCTTCAATATGAGATTCTTTTGTATTGTAATTTCCCATGACAACCCTTAAAAAATATTTACCTTTAAATTTTGGTCTAGAAAGCATAAAATTGTTGTTAATCAGTTCATTAACTTTTGTTTGAGTCCATGCATCAGAGTCTTTTGTCTCAAGTTTATTTGGTAAGAATGAAACAATATGTAGAGGACCTGAATATATATCAAATTTATTTTTACTAATATTTTTTATAAAATAGTCTTTTCTTTTAATTGATGATCTTAATATATTTTCTATTCCATTAAGACCTAAAAAACGTAACCCAAGCCAAAGTTTGATAACCTCTGCAGGTCTAGAACCTTGTATACCTATTTCTCCTCTATTTATAATATTTTCTTTAGATGATATGTATGGTAGTCCAGTATTAAAGGTATTTTCTAAAGTACTCATATTTGAAACCAATAACAAAGATGAAGTCTTTGTAATGCCAATAATTTTTTGTGGATTTATCGTTATCGAATTAGCCTGATTAATATTATTTAAACCTTCTATTGGAATAGAAGTTATAGCAAAAATCCCTCCAATTGAACCATCAATATGTAACCATATATTTCTTTGTTTACAGATTTCGCTTATTTCTTTAACAGGATCAATAGCTCCTCTTACAGTTGTCCCAAGGGTGGCAACAATAGCGAATATTTTTTTATTTTCTATTGAACACTTATCTAAAGATTTTCTAAGCTCGTTTATATCCATTCGACCAAGATTATCAGTTTTAATTTTGACAAGATTAGTAATATCAAGACCCATTACCCTTATACATTTAACGAAGGATGAATGAGCATCTTCACTAACAAGTAATACAGAATTAGGATTTGAACCCAATCCAGCATTATTTCTAGCTGCTATAAGTGCATTCAGATTACTTAATGTACCTCCACTAGCAGCTATACCGCCTGAAAAATCATTAAACCCTATTTTCTTAGCAAACCATTTGCATAATGATTCCTCAAGTAAAGTAACACTTGGTGATAACTCGTAAGCAAGAAGATTATTATTTAAACCAGCAGCAATTAGATCTCCCAAAATAGAGAAAATTAAAGGTGGGGGATCGAGGTGAGCTAGTGAGCCAGGATGAACGGGATTAAATGAATTATTCAAAAGAGATTTAATCTCAGAAAACAAATCTTCTTCAGAGTTACCATCTTCAGAAGGCATTATGCACCTAAAGCTCTCATCAAAAGGTAAAGGACCATTTTTATCAGCTTTAGAAAACCAGTCACAAAGAGTTTGACTTGCTCTATTCAGAAGAATATTCAATTTGTCATTAGTCCCTAAATAGGAGGGAAAATATTTATCTTTATTATTAATTAAATCTTCAGCCATCAGATAAGATATCTATTAATAATTCTATTCTCAATATTGCTAAATGAGATATATTTTTGAAAATGGAAATAGTAATAAAGATCAAAAAGACGAAACGAATAACTCAAAATTCACTTTGTGGATGAATTCGATATTAAGAAGATCTCGAGAAATAGGAAAAGTAGAGCTACCTATCTGTTCAATAATTTTAGATGAGAGAGGAAGATGTATAGGGAGAGGGGTTAACAGTAGGAATATAAATAAAGACCCATTAGGTCATGCTGAGATAATGGCACTAAGGCAAGCATCTCTAATAAAAAATGATTGGAGATTCAATGAATGTACTATTATCACAAATTTAGAACCTTGTACTATGTGTGCCTCTGCGCTTATTCAAGCACGGATGGGCAAAGTTATATTCGGTGCTTACGATAAGAAAAGAGGTGGATTGGGGGGCTCAATTGACCTATCAAAACATGAAAGTGCTCATCATAAAATGGAAATAATTGGAGGTATTCTAGAAGATGAATGCAGTCAAATTTTACAGATTTGGTTCAAAAAGTTGAGGACTCAAAAATAGAAAATTTGTTTAGCTCAGTATCAAATAGGTTTAATAATCTGTCGACATTCTCTTCACAGGAATTAAAACCCATTAGCCCTACACGCCAAACCTTACCAGATAATTCTCCAAGTCCATTTCCTATTTCAATGCCAAAGTTTCTTAAGAGATGATTTCTAAAACCATCCCCATCAACTGCTGAAGGTATTTTTACTGTGGTTAAAGTTGGCAGTCTATAATCCTCTGGTACATGTAACTCCAATCCAAGACTTTCTAAACCATTCCAAAGTTTCTTTGCATTATTATTATGTCTATTCCAAACATTCTCTAAACCCTCATTCGCTATTAATCGTAAACCTTCACGAATAGCAAAATTCATATTAACTGGTGCAGTATGATGGTAAACACGATCAGAACCCCAATATTTATTTAATAGAGATAAATCTAAATACCAGTTAGGTACTTTCGTTTTTCTTGAACTTAGTTTTTCTTCAGCTCTTTTGTTCATCGTAAAAGGGCTTAATCCTGGGGGACAACTTAATCCCTTTTGACTACAACTGTATGCCAGATCAATTTTCCATTCATCTATAAATAATTCTAAAGCGCCAAGTGAAGTAACTGCATCAACTAAAAACAAGCAGTTATTTTTTCTACAAATATCACCAATCCCCTCAAGAGGTTGTAAAACACCACTAGATGTTTCAGCATGAACAATAGCAAAAATAGCTG
>QCQS01000028.1 GCA_003212115.1 Prochlorococcus sp. AG-455-E15
TTAAAGATGAAATAATTGACGTAGAAGTTGATTCTGATAATAAATAAGATTTTAAATAAATTAAAGATGAAAAAAAAGGCTTGAGTACTCAAAAAGGGATATTTTTAAAATAATTTGTTTTTCTTAAATTAGATATAAAAGGTCTTTAATTTTAATATTTTAATTTGAATTATAAGAAGGTTGTTATGAATCTAAAGCTACTTCGATAGCTGCTATTAAGTTTTCGTCGAACGGTTTAACACCTGGCTTGAATCTTGCGATTACTTTACTATCTTTCCCTATCAGAAACTTTTCGAAATTCCATTCAACATCTCCTTCAGGTTCAACTTTGTTAAGGGTTGTATATGGTTCTGTTGTGTTGCCTTTGGCATGAACTTTTTCATAGATTTCAAACTTAACGCCATATTTTGTTGTGCAAAAATCTTTTATCTCTGAAAGAGAGTCGGGCTCTTGTTTCCCGAAATCATTACAAGGAAATGCGAGTATTCTTAGGCCTTTGCTTGAATATAAATCATGTAGCTTTTGAAGATCTTCATACTGAGCAGTATTTCCGCAATAACTAGCTACATTAACAACTAAAATTACTTCCCCTGAATATTCACCTAGTTTTATGGATGATCCGTCTGCGGAAAGAACAGTAGTATTTTGTACGTCAACTTGCATGTCTAAAAAAATTCACCCTTTGAAGATAGCATTGTATAGACTTTATTGTGTTTAATTTATATGATGGTTTTGGTTATTTCTTTTATAAGTTTTAATTATTCATTTATTTAACCCTCTATAATTAATATTATTAATCCCTTTAAATTTGGACCCTTTAGACCCACTTACTGAAATTATTAATTCCGGTCAAGGTTTTTCAACTGCAATTGCTTTAGAAAGAATTATCTGGGCAATGATTGGAGTCTTGTTTTTAGGAGCAATTTCAAGATCAATAACTAATAGCATGCGAAGTCAAAATTGGTTTGGTAGAAATTTTTTATTTAGTTATTCTAAAGATAAAAAAATTACAGATAATAAATCTTCACAACCTCCTGGTGATGACGAATAAGTTTTATATATATGAAAGAATCAAATTTTTCTAAAAAGAGAATTTTATTGCTTGGTAGTGGCGAGCTTGGAAAAGAATTAGTAATAGAATCCAAAAGATTAGGATTAGAAGTTATAGCAATTGATCGATATGAAAAAGCACCTGCAATGCAAGTTGCTGATTATTCAAGAGTAATTGATATGAGAGATAAAAATATTTTAAAAAATGTTATAAAAGAATTTAATCCTGACTATGTTGTCCCAGAAATAGAGGCACTTTCAATTGAGGCCCTAAAAGAATTAGAGGATGAAGGATTCAATATTGTTCCCAACGCTAGAACTGTAGAAATTACAATGAATAGGGATAAAATTAGAGACTTAGCTTCTAGAGATTTAAGAATAAAAACTGCAAAGTATGATTATATTTTTGAATTTGATGATTTAGAAAAAAAAGCAAATAAAATTGGATTCCCACTTTTACTTAAGCCTTTAATGAGCTCTTCTGGAAAGGGACAGACTTTGGTTGAAACAAAAATTGATTTACAAAATGCTTGGAAGCAGGCTCAAGCAAATTCAAGAGGAAAGGTTAAAGGTGTAATTATTGAAGAATTTATTAATTTTGATTTTGAGTTTACTCTTTTAACTGTAAGAAAAGAAAATGGTGAAAATATTTTTTGTTTACCAATTGGACATCTTCAATCTAATGGAGACTATCAATGTAGTTGGCAACCTATGGAGATAAACGAGTCCCTAATTATTGAAGCTAAAAGAATGACAAGTAGAATTTTAAATAACCTTAATGGAGCTGGATTATACGGAGTAGAGTTTTTTATAAAAGGAAGTGAGGTTATATTTTCAGAATTATCTCCAAGACCACATGACACCGGTATGGTTACATTAGTTAGTCAAAATATTAATGAATTTGAATTACATTTAAGGGCTTTTTTAAATTTACCAATACCGTATGTAGATCTAATAGAACCCTCTGCAACCAGAGTTATACTTTCTAACCAAGAGTGTATGAATCCTATTTATGAGGGGCTTAATGAAGCATTAGAATTTGAAAAGACTAAAGTGCTGATATTTGGCAAACCAGTTTCCAGAAAAGGTAGAAGAATGGGTGTTGTTCTTTCATCAAATTCTGACATTAATTTGGCTAGAAAAAATGCAGATGAAGCTGCTCGTAAAATAAAAGTCATTAATAAATAAATATTAAATAAAAATAACGAAAAAAATACTTATTTCCTTTGTTTTTGTTTTCTGTTTCTCTAGGTATTATTTCAGTATGTTCTCTCTTACTCAATGATAGAAAACTATAAAGGTTGGGATATAACTTTAAATTGGGATAAAAAAGATTATCTCGAGAGGGAAACTACTAAAAATACTTTTTTTAATCAAAAGGAAAAATGGATTGGTGTTCACTTTAATGGTGAAAAAATCTATGGTTCTTCTCTAAAAGAAATTAGACATATTATTGATTATCCCAGTTTGCATGCGAAGTAAGTTAGAAAACTTTTTTTAATTATCCTGATTATTTTCATTATCGTCAATTAGTTCATTAGCAAGTTTTCTTAAATCTCCCTTAATTGAGACCCATGTAAAAGCGATTATAAAAATTGAAGCAGATATTGCAACAGTGATTTTTTCGATAGGGGACATTCCAAGTGCAATAGCAAACATTTCAAAATAATACTAATTTTTCATTATATTGGTTTTTCTTAGATAGTTGGAATCAAATTTGTTTTTGAAATGATAATTAATTATTCAAAATATAATAAAGCAAATTTAAATTACTTATTTTAATTGTTGCTTCTGATTTCGATTTTATTCACTAAAATTAATCTATGGAAAAAAAAAAGTGCCCTCAATGTAAAAATTTAATTTTAAAAACTTCTCCAACATGTTTATATTGTGGCAGACCTAATAAATTTATAACTAAGGAATACGTTAATAAAAAGTGGAATAAAGATAATAATAAAAATGTATTTGATTATATTTTTATTAATAAGTATTTTGTATTTATTTTATTTTTAATATTTACAATTGTAATTATTATATTTAATTAAATAACATCAATTAATTACTCGATTATTGCATCTAATACTTCTTTAGTATTTGTTGATAGTTTATTTTTTTTAATTTTTTTTATTGTTTCTATCATATTAATTTTGTAAGGGTCTGAATAATATTTGTATCTACTAAATACTTTCACAAAACGGGAAATTACGATTGGATTTAATTTATCAAAATCAATTATCTTTTTTGCAATGTATTTATAACCAGAACCATCCACTGCATGAAAAGTACTATTTCTTGTTACGAAAGAATTTAATATAGCTCTTAAAGTGTTCGGTGATTTTGAATCAAAAAACTTATTTTCAAATAATTTTTCAATGCTGCTTGTTTTTTCATCAATTTCTATAGATGCATTGAATGAGAACCAACTATCCAAAACAACACTATTATTTTTCCATTTATTGAAGAATATATTTGAAATAAGTTTTCGTTCAGGACAATTAATCCTACTAAATGAATTCAATGCAGCTTTTGCTAGCGTCATCGAATTACTATCGACATAATTAATTATTTTGCTTTTAATTTCCTCATCATGACTGTGTAAGAGAAGTTTCCAAATAGTTTCGATTAGTTTTCTTTCATTTTTACCTTCTGGCCACACTTTATCTAGATTTTTCTCTATTTCTTCGAGCTTAAAATATAATTCTTTTTTTAATTTGGTACCGAATAAATGATTTAATTCGTCAATAGTTTTATATATCTTTAAAGGATCTATATTTTCCATCTCCGATTCAATTTCTGCGAATGTCGGAATACTTAGTAATTCTGATAAAAGGGATAAATTAAGATCTTTATTTTTTATAAATGATGTTAAGGTGCTTATTAATTTATTTTCAATTTTATGATCTGGTTTTTCATCTAGTCGGCATAAAATAATTTTTTTATAAAATACTTTTACAGTATTAGATAGTGTAAAAAAATCTTTTTCATATTTTAAAATTAAAAATTTTTCATCCAAGGTTGTGTCTGTTTCCCACTCAACAGGTGAAGAGAATTCGCGAAAATAAGTTACTAAAGGAATTTGGAGGTCAGATCTTATATTCCTAAAAATAAATCCTTGTTTTTTTGTTTTTAAAACAACCGTTTTTTCTATCGTTTTATTCTCATTGCAAAATATAGCCAGATTTATAGGAATTATTAGAGGTAAATCATTATATGGGTTCTTCTTTATTGGATTACTTTGAGAGGCTTCAATTGTAAGTTTTTCGCCTTTTTGATCCCAGATTCTCTTAAATTTAATTTTTGGGGTCCCATTTTGCTTGTACCAGATTTTAAACTTTTCAGGATCGATTTCCTTATTATGTTCTAAAATTTTATCGACAAATTGGTCTATTGTTGCTGCCTTTCCATCATATGTTGAGATGTAATTACTAAAACCTTTATAGAAATTCTCATCTTTTATAAGCTTATTAAGCATTCTAATTATTTCTGCTCCTTTTTCGTATATCGTGGTGGTATAAAAATTATCTATTTCTTGATATTTTTCAGGCATTACAGGATGCGATGTTGGACCAGAATCCTCTCTAAATTGATTTCTTTTAAGAAATCTTGCATCCTCAAGTCTCTTGATCTCATGATTATGAAGGTCCGCAGTGAATTGTTGATCTCTGAATACTGTTAAACCCTCTTTTAGAGACAACTGAAACCAATCTCTGCAAGTCACTCTATTTCCCGTCCAATTATGGAAGTATTCATGGGCGATAACACCCTCTATTCTTTCTAATTCCTCATCAGTTGTTGTTTCAGAATTAGCGAGTATTAGTTTTGAGTTAAAAATATTGAGACTTTTATTTTCCATTGCTCCCATATTAAAGTGCCTGACTGCAACTATATTGAACAATGACAAATCGTATTCAAGGTTATATTTGTTCTCGTCCCATCTCATAGATTTTTTTAAGGAACTTATTGCATGTTGAAGATATTTTTCATCGCCATCTTCGACATAAATATTTATTCTGACTTTTTTATTCGATTTTGTTATGAAATTGTCTTTTACACAATTAAGTTTCCCAGCTACCAATGCAAAGAGATATGAGGGTTTTGGATATGGGTCTTCCCAAATTATTTCATGTCGATTATTTGCAAGATTATTTTCTTTAACGCAGTTACCATTTGAAAGTAAAACAGGATAATCATTCTTGTCTGCCTCAATTCTCACAGTATATTTGCTTAGAATATCAGGCCTATCAGAGTGAAAACTTATCCTCCTAAATCCCTCTGCTTCGCATTGCGTAGTTATAATTCCATTGCTCTCATACATTCCTAAAAGGGATGTATTTTCCTTCGGTTTAATTATTCCTTCTATTTTTATTGAAAAATTATCTTTGTTTATATTTTTAATTCTTAATTTATTTTTTTGTTGAGTGTAGTATTCTTTATCTAAAAGCAAGTCATCTATAAATATATTTTTTATTAATATATCAGTACCATCAAGAATAAGATTTCTCGTGTTTTTATTTTTTTTTACTAATTTTAGTTTCGTAGTAACATCAACAGCATTTTTCTTAATTACAAAGTCCAGAAAAATTTCTGGAATTTCATAATCAAAAACTTTGTAATCTTCAAGTTTTACATATCTTGAAATACTATTTTGGTTTTTTGGATTATTCATATTTACAAAGAAGTTAAGTAGTGAAAAAATCTTTCATACTTTTTTTGAAATTATAAGTTAGAAATTTTATCTTCTGATTGACAAAAATGTACTTTAATTTCTCCAGAGGGAAGTAGTTCGTATAAAGAAGGATTATTAATATCAGGCGATCCGTCCTCATTAAATTGGTACCTCCAATCCCATTTTTTATCTGTAAAGGAAATATAATCTTTTCTTAGAGAATATGGAAGCATAAGCTTTTTTTTATTCCAATTAATATTTATAAATGCTCCTGGCTTTAACTCAGATATCTTTTCTACTATGGAAAAGTCACCATTAATATTATTTCTCATCACAAAGTTAAGCTTTGAATTTTCACATATATAACTATTATTTAAAGCTAATAAAAGTATTGATGTAATAAAAAATGAATGAATTTTTTTAACTCCTTTTATAATAATTTACTTTCAAGCAAACATACTGAATAAAAGATCTTTTTGAATCAATTTAAATCATAATAGATTGCATACTCTTTAGATCTACAAGATTACAATTTAATTCTTTTTCATAATCCTGAATTGAAATAAAATTATTTAAAAAACCTGAATATTTTGCATCTCCGCCCACGGTACTTGAAAGTATATATTTTGGATTGAACTTGTTAATCAATTTAGGTATTACATCAGCACCTTTTACAAAAGAACCTACTAGGGGTAATCCTAAATTTTTTGTGGGAGTAATTACTGCATCAAGATTTTGTTTGTTCAAATTTTCGTCAAGATATCCATGAGGTTCTATATAAAAACCATTATCTTGATCGTCTTTAACTATATATCCGTTTTCTACTTGTGGTACTGGAGCCCCAGCAGTAGCTTCAAAACTTAAATTAAAATGAATAGTCTTTTCCGTTGGCTTAAGCATTTTAATTGAACTAAAACCAATCTTTTTTAATGTTTCAACAGCACTTTTAGGGCAGATTATAGGAATATCCTTTCTGAACATTTCTAATGTTGGAACATGACAGTGGTCAGGTAATCCTTGGGTTAATAAAATTACATCTATTTTTTGATCTATTGAAATTTCTTCTTCTAATGATCCTTTAAAGAACCACTCACCTGGTGGAAATATTAAATCTCCTTTGAGCCAAGGATCAATAATTAAGTTGGTTTTATTAAATTTTATAAACCAACCATTTGAACCAAGGTAGGTCGCTTCAAAAGTCATTATCGATTAATTGTTTTCTAGACTATAAGGTAATTTTTACTTTATCGAGAAGTTACTAATTTAGATTAGTTTGCTTCATTTAAGATTTGAAATGACTTTCTTTTTAGATTAAATATTAAAACCTGGTTATCTTTATAACTAATTTCAAAGTTCTCTTTTTCTAGCATTTTTATTGGTACTAGAGCTAATCCTCCTGTTCCTGAAAATATGATTGGCATGGTGCTATTTTTAGTCCCATTCATTTTTTGTAAGTCAATAGCTTGTGAAATTATTTTTCTTGCCTTATCAAATCCGTAAACTTCTATTAATTCAGGCCATAAAAAGTTAACTGATTCATATTTCGAAAACTCAATTTGTACTGTTTTCATTAAAAAATAATGTATAAATAGTGATTAATTAATAACAATATGAACTTAATTATTATTTTTAAACCTATCCATGACTAGTTGCAACATATCCACTACATCACCATCAGTTAAATTTAAATCCTTCTTTAAATCATTGCATGTTAAATTCATTTCAAGTGCCGCTTCAGCCATATGATTAACTTTTTGGTTATCACCGCCCAATGAAATAAAGGGATTGAAATTTTCTATCATTTAATACTAGTTGTTACCACCTAGTTCTAGCTAAGAAATAATCAATTATCATTTATTGAGACAGAAGCTTATAAATATGTCATTTAATATTTAGAAAGTTTTTATTTTTAAACTAAAGATACTGATATACCTTTTGATATCAAGGCTAATCTTCTTGCTCTGACTAGTAAAGGAAATATCAAATTTGTTCGTTTATTTGATTTAAACACTCTAGAAAGTAAGAACAGTAAACTACTTGAGGGGTTATTTATCTTTTTGCAAATAGTATTAATTGCATCTGCCCCATGAAAGATATCTTCATCCTTCAGGAGAATAGCTCCTTTATCTAAGTCATAACCCATCTCTAAGAGGGATTTAATTAGAGTTATATTTTTACGACCATCAAGAATCTTAATATTAGTTATTTTGCTTTTGATCTCAAGGAGCTCAGCAAAATGATTGCAGAATGGGCATTCTCCATCATAAATAAAGGTATAATTAGAAGTCATTAGAAAAAAACAGCTTTGATAGTCTTCAAGTGCGCCGAAATGGTAGTAATTCTTCGATAATAAAACAAATAATAAAAATTTTGTGGATTTCTAATAATGTGATGGATAAAAGATTCTCATAATTACGAAGAAATGTCTCAATATAGGTATATTTTTCATAAAAATCTGTATGCTTACTCGAAGATATTATGTTTTAAATCATGAATTTATTAGCTTCTTTTGCTTTAGGTGGTTTCAATCCATGGGCAGCAGGATTTGGAATTGGTTCTTTAGTCCTTTTTGGTCTTGTTGGGCTTGTGGCAGGTCCAAACCTAAAGAATTTTGACCCTGATGCATAAATTATCAAATTTAATATAGAATTTAAAAGACTCATATGAGTCTTTTTTTTTATGCGTTTTTTTAAAATTATTTTTAGAATTAAATAAATTTATATTCTGCCAAAGAAATGTTGTTGAATCCTTTTTATCCAATTACTTTTTTGAAAATCTCTTCTCTTAAAGCCACTATTATTTTTTTATCAATACTTTTAATTAAATCAAATTTGCTTAGATTGAAAGGGGGACTAATAGGAGGACTTTTTGCATTGATACTTATATCGGGGATTTTAGCCTCTAGTACCATAGCTCTAGGATCTTTAGTTTATGCCTATCAAATAAAGAAGAAATCTAATCCTGATGATAATCAGATGCAAGATTTAGAAACTGTTAACGTTTGAAATAATCAAGATTTTGATTAAAATTGTTTTCTAAAAAGGGGTCCCTGGCACAAAATGCAAAACTAAAAATCCAAAACCAGCCGCAAAAACTATTGATACTGCAATAATAAGAAGACCTGAAGCCATCCCCCCTTCGTTAAATGCCATATATTAAGTTATTTTTAAGTTAATCATATAACATATTTGTTATTAAGTAATAGTTCTAATTACTCAAAAATCATCCAAATTTATTCTTAATGGTGAATAAAAGTAAAAACATGGAAGTTAACGAGATGATGATACCAAATATTATTAATGGTTTAGATTTGAGGCTTTCTTCTTTCTTGAGATTACTTTTTGAAGAAGAAAAATTTCTATCTTTTTTTTTATAAATAAGATTGGAAAAAGGTTTAATCACGATAAATTTTAGATTTAAGCTAATTACCCTAAAGTTTTGAACAAATTTTTATGGTAATCAACAACATTTTGACAACTTATTACAGGTGTAAATTCCATATGAATGCCAAATTTTGCTCTCCATGGAGCAAAATGCTCAAAAATTTCTTTATCACTCTGTGCCCTACATAAACAAACTACTCTGCCCTCTCCTGGAGCATGAACTCTAAATAACATCTCAAATTTATCTGTTTTATCAGATTTTGCAATTTCACCGTTTTCCCAAGCTTCTACAAATAGTTGATAAGCTTTAACTTGATTCTCAATATCTGGGAATTGGCAGTCAGCAAGAAATAATTGCATTGGAGTAATCTTAAAGTTTTACTCATTATCCCTCAAATAATTATTTATTAATGGGACTGTTTGAATTTGAAGATCAGAAAAAGAATGTTTTTCTAAATAAAGTGAGAAGATAGAGTCTCAAGGAATTTACCAATATCTTTTTTATATAAACTATCTGTAATTTTTAAAGAAAATAATTCATAATCATTTATATCTTTTTTTTTGTCAAAATTTATATTTCCCTTTAATGAAATATTTTTCATGATTTTATTTATCACTATTTAAAATTTAAACAAACTTTAGTAAAAGGCAAATTTCTTTACATTACGTGTTTTATGAAAGAAATGTCTAAGTCTCATAGATAATGCTTATTTTTTTATTTAAGAGTTAATTAATTTTCCTAGGATATATAAAAAAGAATTAGTTAAAGAAAAAATTACAGTTAATAAAGATGCAATAACGGGTAATAAATTAAACCACAATTGCGAAGTTGTCATTTTTGAATCAATAGGTAGAAAATTGGTTCTTTTTTTAATTCTTATTTGTAACCAAAAGATAGATAATGGATAAATAATTCTTGAGAAGTTAATTATCATTGAGGGCAGTGCACCTTGTTTTGAATAAAGTACAAATCCTGAAAAAAAGTATAACGCCCAAACTAGAATCCTTTGAATGAGAATTAATCCCTTGCTTTTACCAGACATTATTAATTAATTAATTTTTATAATTTTAGTCATTTTATATCTTTCGAAAAAAATGTTATTTATAATAACTTTTTCTTTACGTATAATTTTCCATTCATTTTTGAGAAATAATTTATAACTTATTAAGCTGGCTTCAGTATAAATAGAATCTAAACCTTCTTTCTTAGCTTCATCTTCTAATTTATGAAGTAACTTAGAGCCGCAGCCTTTTCTTTGGAATTTACTTTTACAGTAAAATAACGCAATTCTATCGTTGGGATATCTTGTAGCAAAAGCAATAATAATTCCTTGTTTACTTATAAGCCATCCTTTTCCTTTAATTATTGACTTATCAAAATTTGGGTTATTCCAAGCTTGGCTTGACCAGGCTCTTTTTTGTTCTTGACTATAAATATTTTCATCTAAAGATTGAATTGAATCAAAATAAACCTTCTTTAATTCCAGTTGATCTTTAATGGTAATTTGTCTTAAATTCATATACAAATCTTTCATTTAATATGCCTAATAAAAATATAGTCGCAATTGGTGGAGGAGGGTTTGGACGTTCTTTAGGCTCTCTTGAAATTGAAAAATATATAGTTTCTCTAAGTAATAAAAAAAGACCTAAAATTTGCTTTATCCCAACAGCATCTGGCGATAGTAATTTGTATAAACTAAATTTTTATAGAGCGTTTTCTGAACTTAATTGTATAACAAGCCATATTGATTTCTTTTCTAGAACAGAAAACTTAGAAGAGAAAGTTTTAACTCAAGACATCATTTATGTTGGCGGAGGAAATACAAAAAGTATGTTAGCTGTTTGGAAAGAATGGAATTTACATAGTATTTTGCAAAATGCTTATGAAAAAGGAATTGTATTAAGTGGTGTAAGTGCTGGAGCTATTTGTTGGTTTGATAAAGGTATAACTGATTCTTATGCTAATGAATTAGCCATAATTGATTGCTTAGGAATAGTTGAAGGGATTGCATGCCCTCATTTCGATGAAGAGAAAGAGAGGGAACCTTACGTTTATGATGTTATTCAGAGAGAAATTATTGAATCTTGTATATGTATTGAGGGTAATTGCGCCTTGCATATTAAAAATGATTTTGACCTTTCCTCAATTGATTTTGGTAATGGTAAAAATTGTTTTAGAGTCACTAGGGAAAATGAGATTATAAACAAAGAAATTCTTTGAAAAGAAAATATTTTTACTATTTTTTAGATCTCATCATTCTTTGAGATAGAAGTAAATTCAATCCCTTTGTATTTTACGAAAGATGCAGTCCATACTTCTTTCGAGAGATTTCCAAGGTATTTTAGAAACTGTTGTGTGTCTCCATCTCTTATCCATTCAGATTTAATGAATGGAAGCTCTTTCTGCATTCTTTTAGGATGCATATGAACCAGGAGCAAACCTTTTTCTTCAGAAGCCCTTTTTAAAGCACCTTCGTCACTTCTTTGAAACACTCTCATTAGAAGATTTAAAATTACCTCTTCTCCCAGTTTCTTGAAATTTTCTGATTCCTCTAAATTATTTTTAATTTCTTTACCTCCAAGAGGCATTGCTCTAACTAAATTTTGCTCTATTAAAGCTAT
>QCQS01000029.1 GCA_003212115.1 Prochlorococcus sp. AG-455-E15
ACGGGGCAAACAAAATACTTGCAATTGAAAAAAACAAATTCAACTCGAAAATTTGCTTAGAAAATTTACTGTCGTTGGAGAATATAGATAATAGGAGAAATGATATCGAGGTTATTAGTAAAGACGTTTTGAAATGGACAAAACCAAATTACGAGAGAAACTTATCATCTAGAAATATGGATTTAAACAAATTAAAATTTGATTTTGTCTATATAGATCCTCCCTACGATGTGGATTTCCATGAATTAGTTTTATATCAATTGTTTAATTGTAATTTTTTAAAAAAAGATTCAACAGTTATTTATGAACATTCTCCAAATTTTTTTATTAAAAAAAGTACTTTATGGGAAACTATAGATGTAAGAAACTATGGGCAGTCAAGATTAACATTTTTAATCAAGGTCAAGCATCCCTGAACCTCTTCTGTATTGATTCCATGCACTTACGAATAATCCTAGAAGAGTTATTGGAACTAAACCTAAAACAATTCCACATAGAAGAGGCTCGATCATTTTTTTGCCTTTTTTGAATTTCTTATTCACAATTGTTACATAGAGACTATTTTTTGTGTCAACATCTTCATCAACTGCAGCAGAAAGAGTCTTTAAAAGAGAATTCTTAAAAGTTGTTTTTATTGTATTTGGAGTTTTATTGATTTGTTTTTCATTATTTTTCGTAAAACATCATGAAAATAACAAATATATTATTGAAACTCTTGAGCTTAATGGCTCTGCTGAGGAAGGAGATGCTCTTTTTAAGATAAATTGTGTTGGATGTCATGGAATTACAGCAAGAGGATTAGTGGGCCCAGACTTACACTCGATAACTCAACGTTTGAATGATAAAGAGATTATAAAACAAGTAACTGGCGGCCTAACTCCTCCTATGCCAAGTTTTGAAATTGATCCTGTAAATATGTCCAATTTATTGAAATATCTTCATAGCCTTGAATGACTTTGGAAAAAAATTTTTCTAATTTAAAGGTAATATTAGTTGAACCAAATGGCCCTTTAAATGTAGGGAGCGTTGCTAGATTATGCTCCAACTTTGAAGTTGATGAATTAAGAATTGTTTCTCCAAAATGTGATATTTTCTCTCTAGATGCAAAAAAAATGGCCCTTAAAGGTCAGAAATTTCTCGATAATTGTAAGATTTTTTACAATCTTGAAAATGCTATTTTTGATTGTGATTTGGTTCTTGCATCTTGTGGAAGGATTGATTTAAGTAAAGATTCATTTTTTGAATCCTCAGAAGATGTATTCAATTGGACTACATCTTTTAAAAAGATTAATAATTTAGCAATTATTTTTGGAAGAGAAGATAGTGGTTTAACTAATGATGAATTACTTCTAGCAAATAAGACTTTTAATATTCCTACATCTATGAATAATCCCTCTTTAAATCTTTCTCACGCAGTTTCAATAGCTTTGTATGAGTTAAAAAAGTCTTCAAAAAGAAACTTTGATCAAGAATCAAAAGTTTTTAATCTTGCATCATCAAAACAAATTTATGATTCGTTTTTGGAGATAGAGGAATTGCTTTTGAAGGTTGGATATCTTTTAAAACATACCTCAAGATCAAAAATAGTTAAATTCAAAAATTATGTATTAAGGGCAAATACATCAATGCACGAAATAAATGTTTTAAGAGGAATTGTTCATCAAATAAATTGGTTTATGAATAATTCAAAAAGAAATTAGTCCCATAATGAAATAAATTAGATTTTATTTCTTTGTCGTCTTTATTTAATAGGGATATTTACTAAAAACATTTTCTGAAGTAACATCTATTGATCCTTGGAATATTAAAGAAAACTAAAACTGTGACAACAACAAAGAAAAGAAGAGTTTTTCCTTTTACGGCTGTAATTGGTCAGGAAGAAATGAAATTAGCACTCTTGTTAAATGTTATTGATCCAAGAATTGGAGGAGTGATGATAATGGGTGACAGAGGGACTGGTAAATCTACCACAATAAGGGCCTTAGCTGATTTGTTACCTGCAATTGATGTTGTAAAAGATGATCCATATAATAGTTCTCTAATTGATCCTGATTTGCAGAGTAAAGAAGTTTTGGACAAAATTGTCCAGGGAGAAAATCTAGAGAGTATCCAAAAACAAGTCCCTATGGTTGATTTACCTTTAGGAGCTACTGAAGATAGGCTTTGTGGAACAATTGATATTGAAAAGGCTTTAAGTGAAGGTGTCAAGGCATTTGAACCAGGGTTATTAGCAAAAGCTAATAGAGGGTTATTATATGTTGATGAAGTAAATTTACTTGATGATCATTTAGTTGATGTTCTTTTAGATTCGGCTGCTTCAGGATGGAATACAGTTGAAAGGGAGGGAGTATCAGTTCGACATCCTGCTAGATTTGTCCTTATTGGTTCAGGGAATCCAGAAGAAGGTGAATTAAGGCCTCAACTATTAGATAGGTTTGGAATGAGTGTTGAGGTTAAGACAGTTAGAGATGCTGAATTAAGAGTTCAGGTTGTAGATCAAAGAACTTCTTTTGACGATAATCCTGATGAGTTTTCTTTGAGTGTTGAGAATCAACAAAATGAACTTCAACAAAAGGTTGTTAAAGCACAAGAAATATTAAATTCTGTTCAAATGGACGATGACCTAAGATTGAATATTTCTGCAATCTGCGGAGAACTTGATGTTGATGGTTTACGTGGAGATATTGTTACAAATCGATCGGCAAGGGCAATTGCAGCTTTTGAGGGTAGAACTGAAGTGCAAGAAGATGACATAGCAAGGGTTATTTCTTGTTCTTTAAGACACAGACTAAGAAAAGATCCCTTAGAACAAGTTGATTCAGGTGAGAGAGTTATTCAAGCTTTTTGTAAAGTATTTGATTTAGATGAAAAAGAAAATCTTTCAAAATTCCAATTGTCTGCAGAAGCTTAATTACAGTGAGAATAATTGGGATTGACCCTGGATTAGCTAGAGTTGGTTATGGAATTATTGAAATAGAAAATGAAAAAAAGATATTATTAGATTGTGGTGTAATTGAGACAAGTAAAGATAAAAAAGAAGAAGATAGACTTTATGAGATTTTCAATGATCTTAATGAATTAATAAATCTTTGGAATCCAACATCAGCGGCCGTAGAAAAATTTTTCTTTTACAAATCAAGCACTACCATTAGTGTGGTGCAGGCTAGAGGCGTGATTATGATGGTATTGGCCTCAAATAAAATTCATATTAGTGAATATTCTCCTGGTCAGATAAAATTAACCATTGCTGGGTCTGGAAAAGCATCTAAGAAGGAAGTTCTTGATGCTGTTATGTATAGTTTAGAACTTAAAAGACCTCCAAAACCTGATGATTCAGCAGATGCTTTGGCCATAGCTCTCACAAAACTAAATGAAGATGGCATTAACTGAAGATTCAATATGACTATTTCTGAAAAAAAGAAATTAGAGAGGAATACCTTTAGCAAACTTAGAGATGAGATTTCACTAAATCAAAGAGAAGATGTAGAAAAGAATGTAAAATTATATGTTGATTCATTTATTAAGGAATATAAAAATATTGGTTACATAGCAATATATTGGCCTCTAAGAAATGAAGTAGATATTAGAAGTCTTAAGGAAAAAATTTCTCTAGCTTTGCCCAGATGTAACGATAAAAATCAAATGTTATTTTATCCATGGGATGAAAAACCTCTCACAAAAGATTATGAGGGGATATTAAGTCCAAATAACTCTTTTTCATTAAGTTGTAACCAGATAAGTATGATTCTTGTTCCATGTCTTTCTGTAGATAAAAATTTAACAAGATTAGGATATGGAGGAGGTTATTTTGATAAATTAAGGTCAGATATTAATTGGAGAAATGTTCCATGCATTGGCGTATTAACTTCAAATTGTGTAAGTGAGATTCCATTAACCAGAGCTGAGTGGGATATCCCTTTATCAGGGTTTATCACAGAAAAAGAAATATTTGTATAATAAAAACCTGATAAAGCGATTAATTTATAGTTTTAAAAAATGGAAAATCAGGAAAAATACAATAATTTATCAAGATTAGTAGAAAAGTTAAAGAAATCAGAAGATCCAAAAAGAAAATATGAATACATTTTGTGGTTAGGGAAAAAATTGAAAGAACCAAATAATGAAATCCTTGTTGAGGAAAATAAAGTTAAGGGATGCGTTTCAGAAGTTTTTGTTAAGGCAAATATTAAAGATGGTAAATTATATTGGGAAGGATATTCTGATGCACTTATAACCAAGGGTTTATTAGCATTTTTAATAAATGGGTTAAATGAATTAACACCAAATGAGGTTATTAAGATAGATAAGAAATTTATTGAAGATACTGGTTTGAGATCAAGCTTAACTCCTTCTCGGTCAAATGGGTTTTTAAACATATTGTTGAAAATGCAGTCTCAAGCAAATGAATTTTTGAAGGCCTAATAATATAAAATTAAACTCAAAGTTAAAAGAAATAAAAAATGAGAAAATGCAAGATTGGGATTGTAGGTTTTGGAACTGTAGGTTCAGGGGTTTATAAAATATTAAGTTCTGAAGTTGATTCACATCCAATTCTAAAAGGAATAGAAATTGCAAAAATAGCAGTTAAAGATCTAAATAAAAAAAGGGATATTTATATAGATAATAATTTATTAACTGATGATCCATTTAAATTAATTAATGACCCCTCTATAGATGTAATTGTTGAAGTAATGGGTGGGGTTGATTTAGCGAAAGACATTATTCTGCAATCATTAAAATCAGGTAAATCTGTTGTTACAGCAAATAAAGCAGTCATTGCAAGATACGGAGAAGAAATATATAAAACTGCATCTAAAGAAGGAGTTTATATATTGTCAGAGGCGGCAGTTTGCGGGGGGATTCCTATAATTGAACCCTTAAAAAGATCATTAAAAAGTAACAGCATAAAAAAAATGGTTGGGATAATAAATGGTACAACAAATTTTATTCTTTCAAAGATGACAAATGAAAAAGCTGATTACAAGGAGACCTTAAAATTGGCCCAAAGCCTTGGGTATGCAGAATTCGATCCAACTGCAGATGTTGAGGGCCATGATGCTGCTGATAAGATTTCAATTCTTAGTGAACTTGCATTTGGAGGAAAAATCAATAGAGAGGAGATTCAGTGTGAGGGTATTAGTGAAATTAATCTAAAGGATATTGAATATGCCAGTAAATTAGGGTTCGAAATAAAACTCTTAGCGCTCTCCGAAAGGGGACAAATTAATAGTAATGATTCACTCGCTTTGAATATTTGGGTAGGACCTTCTTTGATCCCAAAATCTCATCCATTGGCAACAGTTAAGGGAGTTAATAACGCCTTATTGATAGAGGCTAATCCTCTTGGAGAGATAATGTTATATGGTCCGGGTGCAGGGAGTGGCCCAACTGCTGCATCAGTAGTATCAGATATATTAAATCTGCATGCCGCCTCATTAAAAAATAATAATTCAATCGATCCATTATTATCTTTTGATTTCTGGAGAAACTGCCATATAATAGATTCTTCACAAATAAATAAAAAAAATTACCTTAGAATTATTTGTCTTGATACTCCAGGTGTAATAGGAAAGATTGGAGATATTTTTGGAAATAATAATGTATCAATCGAATCAATTGTTCAACTTGATGCAAGTGAGGACAAAGCCGAAATTGTTGTTATTACTCATGAGGTGAATAATGGAGATTTCGAGAGATCGAAAGATGAAATAAATTCGCTTAATGAAGTCAAAACTATTGCAAGTCAATTAAGTTGTATTTAAAAAAATAGTTTGCAAATTTCTTTATAGCTTGTTAAACCGAAGAAAGTAAGTGTTTGGTTTTAGAACCTTAATGATTCATTCAAAACTATTAGATAATAATAATCAAAATAATAATTTAAATTTTTCTGAAAACCTTTATAAAGGTGCTTGTGTAAGAATTAAAAATAGCAATAAGACTTTTCAAGTAATTGGTTTAAACATAGGTAAAGAAGTTTGTTGGGTGAGAGAGTGGCCTTTTAACTATCATTCCAAAAAAACATTTGCTTTAGAGATAAATCAAATAACCTTACAAATTTATTGCTCAAATAATTATTTAGAAAAATTAAGTAATTATGAAATATGAAAAAAAAATTTTTTTTATCAATATTTATTATTTTAATTTCTTTTTTACAGAATTCTTGCGGCTCAAAAAGAATATCTAAAAAAATCATAGTAGCAAGTTCTGGAAAAATTGAATCTTTAGATCCAGCTAGAGCAAATACTCTTAAAGCAATTCAATTAATCAGTTCTCTTGGAGACACATTATATGAATTAAATTCTAACGGAGAATTAATACCTGAATTGGCTTCGGGGATGCCAGTTATTTCAAAGGATAGGCTTCAAATAACTATCAATTTAAGAAAGAATGTTTTCTTTCACGATGGAACTGCATTTAACTCAAATGCTATGAAGTTTACCTTTGATAGATTCAAAAGAATTGGAACGATGAGCTATATTTTAGGAAATAATATTAAATCAATAGAAACGCCAAGTGAATATTCAGTCATAATAAATTTGAATAAACCATCAAGTTCTTTAAATGGTTTACTCACATCAGTAAATTTAACTCCAATATCTCCTACATTTTACAAACAATATTCTGATAAGTTTCTAAATGAAAAATTTGTTGGTACTGGCAAGTATGTGCTGACCAGTTTTTCTAATGAAGTTCAATCAATTGATCCATATTTGAATTATTGGGGTGAAAAGCCCTTAAACAACGGCGTTCATTTTGTGGGCTATTCAAATTCATCCTCTCTTTTTGGAGCTTTAAAAAGTAAACAAATTGACGTGCTTTTATCAAATTCAATTGATGATAGTCAGAGAAAAAGTTTAAATGATTTAAGCAAAAATAAACAGTTTAATGAAGGTAATAGTCCTTTCACTGAATTAAGTTTTATAAGCCTCAAAACTAGTTCTTATCCCTTAAGTAATCTTAATTTAAGATTGGCTTTGGCAAAAAGTCTTAATAGAAAATTGATTAGTGAGAAAGTAAGTTATGGATTAAGGAAGCCATCTAGATCAATTATTCCTCCGATATTAAAAAAAGATAATCAAGAACTGTGGCCTAAATATGATTATTTAGAAGCGAGAAAGTTATTGCAAAAAGAAAATTATTGCAATGGAAATATTCTAAAAATACCCCTTACTTATAGATCGAATGTACCAGCTGACAAGCTTATTGCTCTGACATGGCAAGAAGAAATTAAAAATTATTTGAAAGATTGTATTGATATTGAACTCAATGGGGTTGAATCTACAACAGTTTATAAGAATCTAAGTTTAGGAATTTATACGGCAGTTCTTCTCGATTGGACTGGGGCTTATTCAGATCCAGAGGCTTATCTCACTCCTCTTTTAAGTTGTAAAGAAATTGTTGACGGCATATGTAAAAAAGGAGAATCAGTTTACAGCGGTAGTTTTTGGGGATCTAATAAAGTGGAAAGTTTATTTCTTGAGAGTGAAAAAATAAGTGGAATTAAAAGATTAGAAAAACTTGTTGAAATTGAAAAAATAGCATCAAGTTCAATACCTTATATTCCTATTTGGATTTCCTCTCAAAAAGCATGGTCACAAAATAAAATATCAAAACCTATTTTTAATGGCGCAGGAATAATTTCATTGAGTGATCTTGAGTTAATTAATGAGTAGAAATTTAAATAAACTACTAAATTATTCCTTATTAAAAATTTCATTAATACCGATAATGTTATGGATAATTTCTTCATTAGTTTTTATTTTATTAAGAGTTGCTCCCGGTGATCCCGTCGATGCCATACTTGGATCTGGTGCAGATGAGGTTTCTAGAGAATTTCTAAGAAATAAATTGGGGCTAAATGAACCTTTAATAAATCAATATTTTACATATATTGAAAATATATTGCACTTAGATTTTGGCCAATCTCTTAGTACCCAAGAGCCAGTCCTTAATATTATTATAAAGTCATTGCCTGCAAGTCTTGAGCTTGGATTCTTTTCAATATTAAGTGCCATACTAATAGGATTCCCATTGGGATTCATTGGCTTAAGAAATAGAGGGAAAAAGACTGATTATATTGCGAGAATATTAGGAATTGCTACATATGCGATCCCTCCTTTTTGGGGTGCAATGTTGGCTCAATTATTATTTTCTGTATTTTTTAATATTTCCCCAATTGGAGGTAGATTTCCTATATTTCAGCAACAACCCCAAATTACAGGTTTTCTAGTTTTAGATAGTATTCTTTCGAATAATATTATTGCCTTGAAAGATAGTCTTTATCATCTCGCACTTCCTTCGATTACCCTTGGCTTTTTATTAAGTGGTATATTCAGCCGCTCATTAAGAGTAAATTTGGATAAGACATTAAAAAGTGATTATGTAAATGCTGCTATATGTAGAGGAATATCTAGGAAAAAAATATTTTTAAACCATGCATTGCCTAATGCTCTATTACCAATTGTCACTATTTCTGGCTTGACTATGGCTTCATTAGCAGGAGGTGCTCTGTTGTTCGAGGTAACCTTCTCATGGCCAGGTATAGCTTTAAGATTACATGAAGCTATTTCTCAAAGAGACTATACCTTGGTTCAAGGAATTGTAATTTTTACCTCTATGCTTATAGTCTCTCTAAATCTCTTAGTGGATATTTTAATCGCATATTTAGATCCACGAATAGAGTACTAATTTTCGGAAATTTCTTTTATCGTTTCAAGATCTAAAAGATGGAAGTCAAGTCCCAAATCTCTTTGGTTTTTAACTACATTAGGGATCTTTTGGTCTTTAATATTTTTTAGAAATTCAACTATAAATTTAGTAGATAAATCTTGGACTAATATTGGCTCTGAACCAATAAAAGATTCACTTATTTTGAAGAGGTCATTATTTTCTTCATCGCTTTTATTAATTCTTATTGGAGAGAAATGACTTGCTCCTTCAATAATTAGAAATCTATTTGATGGATTATCTAAAGCATAAAAAACTCTAAATTGTTCATTCATTAACGGTGTAATAAGGTCATAAGTACCACCTATTAAAAGAGTTGGTGCTTTAATGCCTGTACTATTTTCTTTTGGCCATACTAGACTTCCAAATGAATTAAAACCTACTATGGCACTGGCCTTATTAGTGTTATTTTTCTTAGGGAATGGTATTGTACTCAACTGACATTGAAGTAATTTTGATAAATTTGTTACCGCAAAGTCTTTTAATGCCGAATTACATATTTCCTCTAGTTGATCAGTAGGTTTCTTGCCTTCGTGTAAAAGTGCTATTAAAGCACCAAGTGAATGCCCCATTAAAATATAAGAATTATCAGGTAAACCAAATTCTCCATTTTCATGAGCTTTCAATACAGCCTCTAAATCTTTAATTCTATATAAGAAAAAGTCTGCACTTCCTGGGATTGTTTCCTTGCCATTGAGTACTTCTATGAATGATTCTAAATTACTCCCTCTATGATCTATGAATAATATTGGCCAGCCTCTTCTAGCCAATTCGTTACCTATCCATTTGAAATTATTAATTTCGCCTCCAAGTCCTGGCATAAATATTATCAATTCTTTATCAAAATTTGTTTTATTGCTTTTCCATAATTCAATTTCAAAAGGTTTCACTCGGTGAGGAGCATAAATTTTTTTTTCAATTTTTATTAAATCTTTAGTTGATTTTTTTTTAGTATTTTTAAAGGTACTTTGTTTAGTTCTTTCAAGTTTATCTAATTTGGACAACAGTTCTTGTTGCATTGATAATTCATTTTTCCAAGATGAAATTATTAAAATTAGATTATCAATATCTAGTGAAATTTCTTCTGAAGGTAATGCCTTTATGATGTCTAAAGTTGAAACTTCTTTTTTTTGATCTAATAAATTTTCTATAGTGTTATATATTTCTGTTCCATTATTGTCATTTGGAACTTTAATGCTTTGGCTTAATTCTGTAAGAATTTTACGCCCTATCCAACTTCTTAATATTTCTCTATTTAATCCCTCTTCTTTGAAAACTGGAAATTCTAAAAATTTTGATAATTCAAAAACTCTTATAAATCCATTTTTTTTTAACCAATTTATTAATTCTGTTGAATCATCTTTGTATTTTTCTAATTTTGATAATTGTTCTATAGTAAGAGGGATTTCCATTCCTTCAAACTTAATATTTATCTTTTCAGCAGCCTTTAAACCATCATTAAAAAATAAACCACAAAAACTAAAAAAAATTATAAAAATGTATTTCACTAGTGATTAGTCTAAATAGTTTACAAATTAGCAAAAATTGGTGGATTCAATTTCCTTATCATTTGAGGTTAATAACCAAGATAAGATTTTTTGCTGCATTTGGTGCAGGAGGTGTTATTTACTTAACATCACTTATTTTTAATAACCTAGGATTATCGGCGACAGATATTGGATTGGGATTTACCATTTCAGCAATAATTGGAACCGTAACAAGACTCTACACAGGTAATTATCTTAATAAAACGGGAAAAATACAATTTCCGATAATTACTTCTTCAATACTAAGTATTGCCGCTAGCTTATGCCTCATTTTTTCACTAGATACTTTTTTGTACATAATTGGACAATCACTTGTTGGGGCTGCTGCAGGAATATATTGGCCTGCTGCCGAGTTTGGGGTCCCCTATTTTTGTCATCCTATCGAAACACGTAAAGCATATGCCCTTGTTAGAAGTGCGGAAGCCTTAGGAATATTTCTAGGGGTATTCTTAGGAGGGTATATGACGAACTTTTTATATTCTAAATCAATATTTATAAATGATATATTTTGCATGTTAGTTATCACGTATTTAATATCTAGAAATAGTTCTTCTATAAAAAGAAACTTAGAAAATTTTCAAAAAAAATTAGTAGACCCAATTAATCAGGGAAAATTGAAATGGAATAAAAATTCAACAATAATAATTTTATCTATTTTATTGATAACTACCTCTTTAGCCTTGATACAAGTAACTTTGCCTCTGGATCTTGTTAAAGGTGGCGTTCATCGCAATGCATTAAGCAAAGAAATTATTAGTCTTATAATTTCTATTCAGTTAATTTTATTGTTATTTTTACAATGGCCTGTCGGTTCTTGGATATCTAAGAAAGGAAGATTATTTGGCTTGAAATTTAGTTTATTAAATTTTTCTTTCGCTTCGTTCTTATTATTTATTTCTAGTTATTTAAGTATCCCAGCGTTTTATTTAATTTCTTTGGCATTGATTTTAGTAAGTTTAGGGACTGCTTCATTTCTTCCAACCTCAACAGATGTTGTATTCAGAATAGCTCCTTCAAATAAAAAAGGTTTTGCACTTGCTCTACTATCACAATGTTTCGCTATGGGTTATTTTTTCGGACCATTTATTTCAGGACGCATATTAGATCTATTTGGTTATGCTTCAATAATCTGGCTTTCAATTTCTTGTTGTTGCTTTATTGCA
>QCQS01000030.1 GCA_003212115.1 Prochlorococcus sp. AG-455-E15
AAGAATTTTCGAAAGGAAAAGATCTAAAATTTCTTTCGGAAAAGTTCAAATTTTCAAGGTTAACTATTTCAAGACATTTAAAAAAACTTATTGGCGAAAGTGAATATCAACAAATTTTAAATAAAGATAAATTAGATAAAAATAAATCTGTTACTGAAAAACAAATAAATAAGGAAAAAATTGACAGCAATCACAAACCTGGAAACGATGAAGTCGTTAACAATTTATTGGATAATTCTTTTAGTGATCAAGATGAATTTTTTGCAACACCTTTTCTAGAGATTGCACCTACAGAATATGACATAGACAATATACCTCAAAAGGATTTGTCATCACAGCCTATTGAAAAAGCTAATTTGCCTAAGACTGTCTATATGATTGTTGATAATACAATTGAATTAGAAATTAAACTTTTAAAGGATTTTCCAGAATGGCAATTTCTCTCTGAGGATGATTTAAATAGAAAAACAATACAAATTTATTATGATCTTAAGAATGCGAAGAGAAGTTGCAGTAAAAATCAAAAAGTTATTAAAGTACCCAATAGTGAAGTTTTTAGAATAACTGCTCCTATTTTGTTAGCAAAAGGCATTAGTAGAATAGTTAGTTCTGATCTATTGATATCACTTTAATATTTTCAACTTTTTTTAGATCCATAATTAAGAGTTAAAACCCCACCAATTATTGAACCACTAATAAAACTGCTTCCAATAATAAATCCTACAGGTAACGCTACAGACTCATTTACTAATAAATTGATTCTATTTTTTCTTTCATTATTCTGAAGACCAATCATTAATATTAAAAATAAAGAACAGTTAAAAACCATAATTAGAAGAAATTTCTTTACTATTGAATTCATTAAATATATATATTCATTAATCTTATTTTAGTACAAGTTATAAATTTGGTTCTTTGAAATGTTTTTCTTTTTCGCAAGATATTTTGCCGCAGATGACAAACTTAAACCTGCTTCTACTAGTTCTATAAGTTCCTCTTTGATTTTTGAAAAATCATTGTCATTAAGATTATTTGAGTTTTTTCTTCCTTTTATTACTATGGTTATCTCGCCAAGTATTTCTCTATTCTCAAGTTTTTTAATAACATCGTCAATCCCACCTCCAATGTGTTCTTCAAATATTTTTGTTAATTCGCGAGAAACTTCAATCTCTCTTTGCCCACCACAAAATTTTTTTAATTCACTTAGTAAGTTTATAAGACGATGAGGTGATTCATATATGATAGTACTTTTTTCATTTTTACTTATTTCTAAAAGAATACGCGCTCGTTCTAATTTTTTTTTTGGAAGAAAACCTTCAAAAGTAAATTTTGAAGATGGAAGTCCACTCGACACGAGAGCTGTAATCGCAGCACAAGGTCCAGGTATGCATATTATTTTTATACCATTTTTCTTGACGTCTTTTACTAAATCTTCGCCTGGGTCACATATACTTGGCATCCCTGCATCGCTAACTAAGGCAATTGATTTACCTGAATTAAGATCATTGATAATCCTAGGAATTTTTTTTAATGAATTATGTTTATTGAAACTTATAAGATTATTAGTAAATTCAAATTTGGCCATTATCTTTTTTGTTTGCCGTGTATCTTCACAGGCAATTAAAGATACATTTTTAAGGATATTTAGAGCTCTTGTGGAAAGATCATTCAAATTTCCTATTGGAGTTCCCACGATATATAAAACATTACTTTCAGGTTCAGATTTTTTATGAGATGATAAGTTTTTATTATTCATCGAATGATTGACCTACCATCTGGAATAGCAATTAATAATCTTATTGATGATTTGAAGATGATCAGTTGGGAAGCGGCTGAAATATTACTTTTCTACTCCAGAATACTAAAAGATTCAAATAGTAAGAACAATATTTTAAAAAATGGGAACATGGATGATCCTGTAACATTAGCTGATTTAAAAGTTAATGATTTAATCATCAAGAGGATTAATGAAAAATATGAGAAAGCTAATTGGAATATTTTAAGTGAGGAAAACGTAAAGAATGAAGGGATTAGTTTTTGTCCTAATAATGATTGGATTTGGGTTCTTGATCCACTCGATGGTACTAAAGATTTTATACAAGGTACAGAAAACTATGCTATGCATCTAGCTTTGAATTTCAAGAATGTACCCTATCTTGGTGTTGTTTTAATACCTGAAAAAGAGGAATTATGGATATCTGATGGTGAAAAAGTTTGGTGCGAGAATAAACAAGGTTTAATGATTAAGCCAATCTTATCTAAAAATAAAGTTCTTAACGAAATGTGTTTGGTAACAAGTAAAAATCATGGTAACGATACATTAAAAAAGTTAATACAAAAAATTAACTTCAATCAAGTCATTGAGATGGGGAGCATAGGGTGCAAAATCGCCTCTATTCTTAGAGGGGAAAGTGATCTCTATATTTGTTTAAGTTTACCTGGTAAAACATCTCCTAAGGATTGGGATTTTGCAGCCCCTCAAGCTATTTTAAAAGCTGCTGGTGGGAGTATAACAAATCTAGAAAATAAAGAACTTACCTATGGCTCGACCAATTTTGCACAAGCAGGAATAATAGTTGCTTCAAATAATAGTGAAATTCATGGGAGAATTTGCTCCAACATAAAAGAAATTATTAAAAAATACGATTTGTATCCTTTTTAGATTTAATTCAGTGGTGCAACTGGAGTTGGAGTTGGTTCGGGATAAGACATTCCATTATTTTGTCCTACGCCTCTCAAAGTAAGATTAATCCTTCCTCTGCTATCGATCTCTCTAACTCGAACGGTTACTTCATCACCTTGTCTTACTACATCTTCAACTCTCTCAACTCTCGCTTCAGATAATTGAGAAATGTGAACCATACCCTCTTTCCCAGGAAGTATTTCTACGAAAGCACCTATCGGTATTATTCTTGTTACAACTCCAGAGAAGATCTCACCTTCATGAACCTTGCGTGTTAATCCCTCAATTATCTTTTGAGCTTCTTCTGCAGCAGCTCCGTCATGAGAAGCAATAGTTACAATTCCTCCATCTTCTATATCTATTTTTGTATTTGTTCTTTCTGTAATTCCTTTAATAGTTCTTCCACCAGGTCCAATAACTGTTCCTATCAACTCTGGATCAATTCTAAAGCTTAAAAGGCGAGGAGCATGCGGAGAAAGGGATTCCTGAGGTTTATCAATTGCTTCTTGCATTTTTTCTAAAATATGTATTCTTGCAGGACGTGCTTTTTTAATTGCATCAGAAATTATGGAAACTGGTAATCCTGTAATTTTCATGTCCATTTGTAGAGCTGTAATTCCTTTTTCGGTTCCAGCAACTTTAAAGTCCATGTCTCCAAGAAAGTCTTCAATTCCTTGAATATCAGTAAGAATTCGAACTTCTTTACCTTCTTTGATTAAGCCCATTGCAGTACCACTTACAGGAGCTTTTAAAGGAACCCCTGCGTCCAACAATGAAAGTGTGCTTCCACATACAGAACCCATTGAAGTTGAACCATTAGAGCTTAAGACCTCACTTACAACTCTTAAAACGTATGGAAATGTTTCTTTCCCAGGTAGCACAGGTATTATTGCTCTTTCTGCAAGAGCTCCATGGCCGATCTCTCTTCTTCCGGGGGTTCTCATTGGCCTAGTTTCTCCAACTGAATAAGGAGGAAAATTGTAGTGATGTAAATAAGTTTTTTCAGTACTTGGATTAAGATCATCCATTTCCTGCGCATCACTAGGCGTGCCTAATGTAGTTGTAGATAAAACTTGGGTTAAACCTCTTTGGAAAAGTGCAGAGCCATGCACTCTTTTTGGAAGAATGCCAGCGGAGACAGTTATCTTTCTAACTTCGTCAAGATCTCTTCCATCAACTCTTTTGCCGTCATTAATGATTTGGGATCTCATTAATGTTTTTGTTAATTTTTTAAAGTCGGAACTTAATAACTTATCATTCTCTGAAAGAAGAACTTTTAATTGGTTGTCTTCTTTCAAAGAATCAATTTTATCTTGAGTCTCAACTTTTATTTTTTCAAGTTCAAGATCTCTCTCTTCCTTTGAAAGATCAAATTTCTTTAAAACTAACTCAATCGGTTTTGTGCAATTTTTCTCTAGATAAGAGGGCAAGGTTTGATCTTCTTCAGGGGCAGAGGGCTTAATTTGTTTTATTCCTAAATCCTTAAGTAAATCTTCTTGCGACTTAATAAGTTCAGTTACTGCTTCATAACCAAAATCTATAGCTTCGATAGTATCTTGCTCCGATAACTGATTAGCGCCTGCCTCAATCATGACAATCCCTTCAGGTGAACCTGCAACAACAATGTCTAAATCTCCTCTCTCTATTTCTCTATAACTTGGATTTAAAATGAAATCGTCTCCTATGAGACCAACTCTAACTGCAGCCATTGGTCCATAAAATGGAATTTCTCCAATTAAAGTTGCGATTGAAGCCCCAGTAACAGCTAAAACATCTGCTGGCACTCTTTCATCTAAAGAAAGACAAGAGGCAACAATTTGTATCTCGTCTCTCATCCATGATGGGAAAAGTGGCCTCATTGGCCTGTCAATCAACCTCGCGATTAAAGTCGCTCTTTCTGGAGGGCGTCCCTCCCTCCTCATGAAACCACCAGGAATTCTTCCTGCAGCATATAGTTTCTCCTCATAGTCACATATTAGAGGTAGAAAGTCAGAAGCATCTTTTTTTGTAGTTTTTGTTGCTGTAACTAATAGAGAGGTGTCACCGCATTCAATCATTACTGATCCATTTGCTTGAGGAGCATATAGTCCTGTAGTTAGTCGTATCTCTCGTCCGTCAAACGTGATCGACTTATTTTGTCCTTCCACTTTTTAAATTATAATTCTATACATAATTTATTCTTACATTTTATAGGGACATATTGAGTAAATTATTTAGATAAGCTATAAAAGTTCTTAAAAATTGTTCGAAAATTAATTTGAATTGCTTTAATTCTGAATTTTACGGTAGAAAATAAAGTGCAATTAAAGTACAAAAAATTTGCTTATACTACCAACTTGATTTAACTACTCCAGGGAGCTCACCATTATGAGCTCTTTGTCTTAACTGATTCCTGCAAAGACCAAAGTCTCTGTAAACACCTCTTGGCTTACCAGTCGCCCAACATCTATTTCTGACTCTATTTGGAGCAGAATTTCTAGGCAGAGCCTGTATTTTTCTATGTATTTCTAATCTTTGCATTGGGTCTTTTGCCGCATTGAATTCATCTAATAATGATTTTCTTTTTGCAGCATATTTCTGTACAAGCTTTTTGCGTTTGACTTCTCTCGCAATCATGGACTTTTTCGCCATTTAGTAGAATTTAATACTTTTAACTATATTAACAGCTTGAATAACAATTTTTAAAATTTAATTATTGGTTTAATAATCTTTGTACTATTAAAAGTTGACTTGTATCCCTTATTATAAGCAGAACACTAAGTCCAACTAAAAGAAAAAAACTTGATTGAGTGACAACCATTTGTACCTTGACTGGTACTGGTTTTCCCCTAAAACCTTCAATCAAAGTGAAAACAAGTTGTCCCCCATCTAAAAGCGGTAAGGGTAAAGAATTGAGAACTGCTAAATTTATAGAAATTAAGGCAGCAAATAATAATATCCCTGTACCTCCTTGTTGTGATAGTTGAGCACCAATTTCAACGATTTTGACGGGTCCACTTAATTGTTGAGCTGTTGAGGAAAAATTTGTTATTAATCCTTTATAACCTTGTATTGTTTTTACTAAAAGTGATGAAAATTCATTATTGGTGTAATTAAAAAGTTTAAATATGTTTTTTGTCTTTTTAGTTTCTGTTTTTATATTTGGTTGTAATTGAGCTCCTATTGTACCCTTTCCATCTATGTTTTTTGGAACCAAAGTTAAATCTTTCAGAACTCCGTCTCTATCAACTGTTATCGAAATTGGATTCTCTGATGAATTTTGAATCTCTTTTACTAAAGCAGAAACTGCTTGATCGCCAACTCCTAAAGTACTGCTTTCAATTTTTAAGATTTTATCACCTGCTTGTAATCCAGAAAGAGAAGCAGCCTTCCCGGGTTGAGTAGCCAAAACTAAAATACCTGGGTCGGGATCATATGGAATACCAATAGTAGTTACATTTACAATTAAAATAGTGTAGGCAAGTATTAAGTTAGCGAATACCCCAGCGGAAATAACAATTACTCTTTGAATAACGGGCCTATTTTTTAAAAGATTTGGATCTTTAGGATCAATATTATTTATTTCTTCATCAGGAAAGGAAACAAAGCCTCCCAATGGAAAGGCTCTCAGTGAATAGGTTATATCTTTATATCTTTTTTGAATTATTGATGGTCCAAAACCAATTGAAAATCCATCAACATAGATACCTTGCAAAATTGCCGCAAGAAAATGCCCCATCTCATGAAAAAAAATTAGAAATCCCAGAACTGTTATTGAGGTTAAAACATTCATTTATTTATATTAAGCAGTTTTTAAGAAATTTGATCCAAAATATGGAACTAGAGCATCTGGAATTTTTACGCTCCCATCTGTTTGTTGGCCATTCTCAAGAATAGCAGCCATAGTTCTTCCAATTGCAAGCCCACTACCATTTAAGGTGTGCAGATATGTATTTTTTTTATCAATTTTTGCTCTTATTGATGATCTACGGGCTTGGAAATCTAAGCAATTACTACAACTCGAAATTTCTCTATAACTTTTACTACTTGGTAGCCAGACTTCAAGATCAAAAGTTCTGCTTGAAGAAAAACCTAAGTCTCCAGTACAAATATCAACTAATCTGTAGGGTAGATTGAGCTTTTTCAAAATGCTTTCTGCATCTAAGGTGATCTTTTTATGAGCTTCTATAGATTTACTTGGATCACAAAACCAATACAACTCAACTTTATTAAATTGATGAAGTCTTATTAAACCTTTAGTATCCCTTCCATAGCTTCCGGCTTCTCTTCTAAAACAGGGGCTATATGCAACATACTTTATGGGTAATTGCTTGGAATCAATAATCTCATTTCTATGAAAAGCAGTTAGCGGAACTTCTGCTGTTGGGGAAAGCCATAGGTCATCATTAGAACATTTAAAACTTTCATTTGAAAATTTAGGTAATTGACCAGATCCTGTCAGACTTTCTGAATTCACTAATGCCGGAGGCATTAACTCTAAGTAACCATTTTTAGTATGCATGTCGAGCATAAAATTTATTAAGGCTCTTTCTAATCGGGCACCATTTCCGATAAGCGTAATAAAACGACTTTTTGATATTTTAGTTGATTTTATAAAGTCAAAAAGATTAAGACTTTCACCTATTTCCCAGTGAGATTTAAGATCCTCTCTGATAAGGGGGGCTCCCCAAGTTTTTATTTGTACATTATCACTTTCATCTTTTCCAATAGGTGCATCTTTGCTAGGGAAATTTGGTAAATTATATATCTCATCATCTACTTTTTTATCTAACATTCTTTGCTTCTCTTCAAGTTCAGAAATTTTGCTTCTATATTCGTTTCCCTTTTTCTTCAAATCATCAAGTTCTTGTGAATTATTATTTTCCGATTTACCAATCATTTGGCCGATTGATTTGCTTAATTTTTTACTCTCGGATTGCAGACTGGATATTTCTATATCTATTTCTTTTTTCTTAAGAGTTAATTCATGTATGTGGGATATTTTATAAACTTTTCCTCTTAGGGATAAATTCTCTTCAACAGATGTTGGATTTTCTCTTATTAATTTTTGATCTAACACTCTTTTTTTTTTATACATTAATAAAGATAGTTAATCTCAATTCATTATTTGAGTTTTTTGATGAAAAATTAACTAAATTAATGATTCCTAACTTATGAAATATTTTAAAACTTAAATTTTATTTACGATGCAGAGCGTGCCCTTCCTGTTGATGACCATTCTTTTAGTAGATCAATTTGCTCTTTAGCTGTTCTTGATAATGGAACTAATTCAGAAACTGCCTTTATTAAATCTTTCTCCATAAGCTCTCTATTTTCTGAGAATGAAATATGCATGCCTTCTATTACTGCTTGTTCAAGTTCTGCACCCGAAAATCCGTCTGTTCTATCTATGATGGTTGATAAAGGAAAACTGTAACTTGGTCTTCTTTTTTTTAAGTGTAAATTCAGGATACTCAATCTTTCTTCAGAATTTGGCAAATCTAGAAAAAATATCTCATCAAACCTACCTTTTCTTAATAATTCAGCAGGAAGCTTATCTATAGCATTAGCGGTAGCAATGACAAATACGGCTGATTCTTTTTCAGCCATCCAAGTTAGCAAACTTGCTAAAACCCTCTGACTTGTTCCTCCATCACTTCTAGCATCGCCACCAAAGCCCTTATCAATTTCATCGATCCACAAGATACAAGGAGACATGGCCTCAGCTCTTGATATTGTTTCTCTTGTTCTTGCCTCGCTTGAACCAACAAGGCTTGAAAATAGTCTGCCAACATCTAACCTAAGCAGTGGCATCGACCAACTCTTAGAAATTGATTTTGCGGTAAGTGATTTCCCTGTTCCCTGTGCTCCAACAAGTAAGACGCCCTTGGGAATAGGTAACCCATAATCTCTAGCTTCTTTAGAAAAGGCCTTGTATCTTTGATTTAGCCAAACTTTTAAAACATTTAAACCACCAATATCATCTTGACTTGATTTGGGTTCGAAAAATTCTAAAATTTCACTTCTTGCGATCACTTGTTTTTTCTCTTCAAGAATATCTTTAATATCTTCTCTACTGATTTTCCCTCTTTGAGCAAGGGCCTTTGCCGTGACCTGCTTTACTTTTATTTCGGTAAGTCCACTTGAGGCTATAGAAAGTTCATTTAAATCTTGATCATCAAGATTTGAATTGGTATTAATAGCAATTTTTTTTATTAGATTTTTCAATTCTTTTTGATCAGGTAAAGGCAGGGTTACAATTGTCATTAATTCATCCAGCTCTTCTGATGATGGAAATAAATGTGAACTAATGATTAAATTATGACTAGTTTTCTTAAGCGCTGAAGATAGTTCTTTAATAGTTCTATTGATAGATGGATCATCATAGAATTTGTGAAAATCTTTAACTATTAAAACAGTTGATACTTCAGAACTTTGTTCTTTAAGCCAATTAAGCACTCCTAGCGGATTGTTAGAAAATTTACCTTCTTCATTTAGTAATCCTCTTATGCCACCAACACAATCCCAGCAAATTAATCTTTTTATGTTTAATCTTTCACAAGAGAAATTGACCAACTTTTCCAATCTTTCCTCTTCTTTAGTCCTTATCCAAATTAATGAGGTTCTTGATTTTATGAGTAATTCTAAATTTCTACACCAAGAATTCATTATTTAAGATTTAGATTATTTTTTACTGTTAGGTTCAAAAGGTAATCTTTTATCTGAGATAGTTGAAGCTGAAGTTGTAATTACTTCATTTTTTGCTAATAATTGTTGATCCAAAATTTTCTGTAAATTCTCAGGAAGAGCTTCTTTATTAAGCAGAAAAGTCTGAAATGCCTGGAAAATGTTAGCAACAACCATGTAGAGTAAGACTCCAGCTGGAAGTGGGAAAAACAGAAACATTCCAGTTATCATAACTGGTGTAATTTTGTTTGCTGTTGATTGCTGTGGATTCGCAGGCATCCCCTGACTGGATAAAACTTGAGAGAGAAGTAAAGTTAATCCGAAGGCACCTACTAATGCAGCAATATCCCAATTAATAGCCCCATCTACATAAAAACCAACTTGACCAAGAGCTTTAATAAATAAAAAACCACTTTTAGCAGCTAGTCCAGGGATTTTCGCTTCGATTGTTGCATCACCTGGTTTAATTGCTGTTACTGTTCCGTCTTGGGAAACTTTAATATTTTCGGATCCTTTTGAAACCTTCCAAGTTGGGAGGAATTTAGATCCGTTGTCATATTTAGATAAAACTTCCGAATAGCTATTGCCATTTGTTGTTTGTAAATTTACTTTTATGGATTCTTCTGTTCCTAATTTTGTTCCACTAGGGATTGTTGCTACTACAGGAAAATGTGATTTTTCTGTAATGAATATAGAGTGTCGTGGGGATTTGTAAGGTTTTGGGTCAATGGCTGCTACTTGATCCTGTGGAACGACCTTGAGATTTATGTTGTAGGGGACATCAGCGAATGGTGAGCCTCTTAAGGTTGCAAATAAGGCAAATAGAACGGGCATTTGGACAATTAAGGGGAGGCAACCTGCGAGGGGACTGCCAAATTCATTCATTAATTTTCCAAGTTCTTCTTGCTGTTTCTTTGGATCACCTGAAAACTTAGATTTTATTTCTGCTTGCCTTTTTTGCATTACTGGTTGGGCAATTTTCATTCTCCTTGCGCTTCTAATTGAACCAGCGCTTAAGGGGAATAGTGCAATTCTTATTACAACTGTCAATGCAACAATCGCTAAACCATAACTAGGGACTAAACCGTAGAAAAAATCTAGAATCGGGATAAGAAGTTTTTCAGAAATGAACCCTATCACGATAATAAAGAGAGTGTAATTGTATTAGACATTTTATCTTACAGGAAAAAAAGAATTTTGTAATTAATTTATTTAGGATTTAGTAGCAAATCCTTCTACCTCGTTGAGATTGGGTATTTGTGATCTTTTATTTATATTTTCTTCAATAAATTTTTGCTTTTCTCTGAATAAAGGTAATGATTTCATTTCAACCTTTGATCCATCATTAAGAATAAGAACCATGTCACCATATGAACCGAATCCCCTTGGAATAGATCTGATTTCTTCAATGTTACTTAAAGATACTTGTGTTTTGTTTTTGCCAAACCATCCACCGTCTATTGTAATTCTTTTGTTTGTAATTTTATATCTCAACCACAATGCTCTAACTATTGCGGCAAAGGTAAATGGCAAACCAAGTATAGTTATTCCTGCAAGTAGATTTATTATTAAATCACTTTTAGCAGGACCACCTTCATAAAAGGTTTCTTCGTTCATGTTAATCATTTGATTAGTTGAGATTTGAACATTAAGTTTTGAAATTCCTCCAAAAGTCTACTTTTATCATTGCAGAAATCCCCAAATTTAAGGTTAACAAGTAACCAATAAGGTTTGTGGTTATTAATTTTTTGAATGTTTGTTAATAACCATTCTTGCAGAATTCTTCTTAATTTATTTCTT
>QCQS01000031.1 GCA_003212115.1 Prochlorococcus sp. AG-455-E15
CTAGAAAATTTTCATCCAAAAATCGATAGAGTAAATGTTGTGCAAAATTGTCCTATAGATTTAATTATCAAAAACTTCTTAGGAAACCCAAGTGAAACTATAATTCAATTACATGGAGATGAAGATATTGATTATTGCAAAAAAATAAGGGAAAAGATTCCCTATATTGGCCTATGGAAGGCTTTCAGAATAAAAACGGAAAAGGACATAGATAAAATTAAACCTTTTGAGGATTTTGTAGATGCGATACTACTTGATTCTTGGAATAAAGAAACTTATGGAGGTTCAGGGGAAAAAATAAATTCTATTTATTTAAAGAATTTGCAATTTAGCAAACCATGGTGGTTGGCAGGTGGAATATCAATTGAATGGATTAATGAAATCCTCACTAACTTCAAACCAGATGGACTAGATATTTCAAGCAGTATTGAAATATCTCCGGGTTTAAAAGATATTAAAAAAACAAAGGATCTTTTTAAGTTGTTAAAAAGAATTTAGTAATTATTAGTAGCGGATTGCTGTTTTACAAGCTCAAAAAACTCTTGTTTTAAACTTAAATCGTGCCTAAAATCGCCTCTCACAACAGAATTAATCATGCTTGTATTTGGTTCTTTGACTCCCCTCCACTTCATACAATAATGTTGGGCCTTTACAATAATGCCTAAACCTTTAGGTTCACACAATTTTTCAATTTCATCTGCAAGGATCATTACAGCTTCTTCCTGAATATGAGGTCGTGAAAAAACCCAATCAGCAACTCTAGCAAATTTTGAAAGTCCTATGACTTTATTTCCTGGTTTAATACCTATCCAACACTCTCCTAGAATTGGAACTAAGTGATGTGAGCATGCAGATCTGACAGAAATTGGGCCAACTGTATAAATTTCATCAAGATTTTTGTCATTTGGGAAACTTGTAACTTTAGGTTGGTCATGATATCTGCCTTTGAAAACTTCATTTAAATACATTTTTGAAACTCTTTCAGCAGTTTCTTGAGTATTATGATCATTTTCAACATCTATTATGAGGGACTTTAGTAAGTCTTTAACTCTTGAGGCTACTTCTTTTTCTAAAATTTCTAATTCACCAGGATTTATAAAGTCAGAAATATTATCATTAGCACTAAATCTTGTCCCAGAATTCTTAATTCTGTCTCTTATAATTTCAGAAATTAGTTTGTTAGTAATCTGGTCGTCAAAGTTTCTAATATTATCGTTGGGTAATGTAGAGGTCATAAAATTCTAAACAGAAAATTGTATGCAACTTAATTAACTGTATCTTCCAAAAGCTTAATTGCTAATATACTATATCACATTCTCTTGTTCAATCGGGTTCAAATAGCTCTAAAAAAAATCACTATCTTAAGATTGGGCAGATAAACAGAATCTTTAAAAGGCCCCTCCAGATGGCATTAAAGTTAAGTCTTCAATCAGTTGTGATTCAGGTTGTTGAGCCATATAAAGAATAGTGTCTGATACTTCGCTTGAGGAGAGCATAGAAGTTCTATCAAAATTAGCATTGATAGATTCTGAGTCCCAAAGAGGAGTATTTACTGAACCTAAAGTTATTGTGCACGCTCTTATTGAATTAGATCTCTCCTCTTCCCTTAAGCATTTAGTAAACATTGCTAATGCAGATTTTGAAACACAATAAGCTCCCCATTGGGGGAATGCATTATATGAGGCATGACTACTTACATTAATAACTAAACCACCATTTTTTCTCATTTGAGGGATTATTGAGCTGCAAATTTGAAAAACACTTGTAAGGTTTATTTGAATAGTTTGTTCCCATTCACCTAAATCCATTTCAACTAAAGGGCCATTAAATGCGCAGCCGGCATTATTTATTAATACTGAAGGACACCCATACTTCCCAATTGCTTCTTTAACACAATGCTCTATTTCTAGAGGATTAGATAAATCACACTTTACTAGGTTAATTTTTGATTCAGTGGGCAACAGTTCGCTCTTTAGTTTCTCCATTAAATCCATATTCCTGGAGAGTAAAATTAAATCCCAGCCAGCATTTGCAAAAGTAATTGCGGTAGATCTACCAATACCTTTCGTAGCACCCGTTATAAAAGCTAGTTTCAATTTATTCAGTTTTTTGAGGGATCTCACTATAAATCTCTTCAATATTATTTGCTTCGATAAATTTACCTAAAACCCTAAACTTTTTGTATCGTTCCTCAATTAATTCGTCTTCAGACATTTGCAGTAAAGCATTAAGGTGTTTCTCAATAGCCTCTTTTAGTGTGTTGCCAGCATCTAAAGGAGCCCAATTATTCCCACCAGAAGGTTCTGGTAATACCTCATCTATTATTCCTAATTTAAGTAAATCTTTACCTGTTATTTTAAGTGCTGATGCAGCTTCCGGTGCCTTCGCAGCATCTCTCCACAAAATTGATGCACATGCTTCAGGACTAGCAACTGTGTAAACACTGTGTTCAAACATTAGTAACCTATCGGCAACACCTATTCCAAGTGCGCCTCCTGAACCTCCTTCTCCAATGACAGTAGCGACAATTGGAACTCTCAATCCAAACATCTCTCGAAGATTTCTTGCAATCGCTTCACCTTGACCTTGTTCTTCAGCTTTTAAACCAGCGTAAGCTCCAGGAGTATCAATAAATGTAAGAATTGGCAAAGAGAATCTATTTGCATGCTGCATTAATCTAAGAGCTTTTCTGTAACCTCCTGGTTTTGCCATCCCAAAATTTCTAACTACATTTTCTTTTGTGTCCCTTCCTTTCTGATGTCCTAACATCAACACTGGTCTATTATTTATCGAACCTATCCCCCCAATTAGTGCCATATCATCGCCACCATTTCTGTCTCCATGTAATTCGATCCAGTCATCACAAAACATTTGAACAAAATCCAAAGTACTTGGTCTTTGAGGATGTCTAGCTACCTGAATCTTTTGAGCAGGGGTAAGAGATTTAAATATTTCTTCTCTTCTCCTAGCAGCTAAGGTTTCAAGCTGCAGAAGCTGTTGACTAACATCTACTTCTGAATCTCGAGCTAATTCTTTAATTTGCTCTATCTGCTTCTCAAGTTCAACAAGAGGCTTTTCAAAATCAAGGAGGTAACGTTTAGCCATAATTTATACAGTCAACACTTTAGGCTGCTTATCAAGTCCAATCGCAGAAAAACCATGCTTTAATGAAGCTGCTCCAATAAACTCCATTTTTTCAAGGGAAATGTTATTTCTTCCCCAACTAAAGTTTGTATGACACTTTTCAAATTCTAAAATCATAGCTTCTGCGAAGCAAGCAAACATCTCTCTCTGAGGGTTTTGCATTTCTGCAAGTTCCATCATATTCCAGCCAATATCATTGAAAAACTCTACTATACCTCCTTTTAATACATGAATATTTTCGCCCTGAAATTTCTCATCAAGATTTTTGGGGTATCCACCATCAATCATTAAACATGGTTTTTTTAAGTTATCAGTATCAATTTCAATAGTTTTAGGCATACTTGCTACCCATACAACAATATCCGCTTGAGGTAATGCCTCATCTAAAGTTGTTATGGTGCCACCATCTAATTCATTTTGTAATAAAGCTAGTGGTTCTTGTTGTCGTGCGACCATAAGAAGTTCAGAAATACCAGTTTTATTTATAAGCCATCTGCAAACAGCACTGCCTATATCACCTGTAGCACCAATAACAGCAACAGTTGCTTTTTTAAGGTCTATCCCAATACGTGGTGCATTTATTTCTAGTTGCCTACAAATAACCCAGGCGGTGTGAGTATTGCCAGTAGTAAATCTTTCCCATTCTAATGAAGTATTTCTGATTTGTTTATGCTGAAGAAGATTAAAATTCTCAAAAATAATAGAAGTAAATCCACCTAAAGCTGTAATATTAATCCCTTTTTTTTGAGCTAGTTCCATAGCATTTAATACTTTTCTTCTTGCCGTTTTAAATCTAGAAAGCATTTCAGGAACAAAGCAAGAATCTATATAAGAACCTTCAATAGATATTCCAGTAGCACTCTTAACTTCAACATTTTCAACCAACTGTGGAGGAGCTGTACACCAAACATCCAAGTCGCCATCAGCAATATGATCAAAGCCTAACATCGAAGCTTTTCTTTTCGCATCTTCAAAACTGGTTGAGTGGCCAATTAACCCAAACATTTAAAATTTATAAATGGTTTCTATATGATGTTATGAACAATAGCATAGAGATACCTACTTAAATAGGAATGATTAATTATTAAAATTTCTAATTAAGTAGAAATAAAATCAAACAATTGCAGCCATAGCCATTCTGGCTATTTCTCTATTATCGAGACCTATTTCCATCAATGTATCTTGATAAGCGATCATAAATTCCTCCATTAATTCTTCCCTGTCCATAGCTAAAACTGAAGCGTCATCTGCTACTTCATCTAACATCATCTTAATTAAAGGAAGATTAACCTTGTTAGCTTCCATTAATTCCTCTTTACAAGTAGATAAATTCTCTTTAAGCCATTCTTGACCGTAATTTAGATGAAGGTATTCATCTTTAACTACTCCCTCTGTTATCTTTTTTGCAAAAGGATCGGCAACTCTTATGTAGACGTTATAGGCAGAGATTGCGAAAGCTTCAATTAAGATAGCTTGTATTAAAAGACAAGTTGTTAAATTTCCTTTTTCGAGAGCAACTTGAAAATTGCCATGTAATTTAGAAAAGAATTTTTTAGCAAATTCCATATCAGCTACTACACCTAAATTTCTTCCACATGCAGTAAAGCCTTTTTTATGCTTCATTTCCATCCTCGCCAATTTAGTTAATTCCTCTAACTCATTTGGAATTAAAGTTGCTATTGAAATGTAATTATCATGAGCTTCTTGCTCTCCCTCGATTACAATTGCATTTATTCTGCTATATGCATCCTTATAAGAATCTGTAGTGAAGTCGGGCAAATCGATAGAAACCGGATTAGTCGATTCTTCAATAGTTTTTTTATTTGATTCTAGAGTTTGCATGTCAGTAATCTTTAGCTCATTATGCATGAATATTACACGATTATAGAGAGTTTATTTAAATATCATGAAAATAGTTTCAATTGTTAAGTCACATTTTTTACTTAAACTTATTTAAGAATTGTTTGGCCAATCTGATTGCATCAGATTCATAATCAATTTGAACCAATGATTAATCAATAATTCCTTTAAATTTTTCCCTAAAGACTCATTTGCTCCTCTACTATCTCCAATAACTCCTGATTTACTGAAGTCGTCAGTAAGCCAAGCAGTTGGAGCATTCCCCTCCAGACTCCAGCCTTCTGGGATTGGTTCATTAATACACTCATTTGGGCGTTCATCACCTACTAATTCAGGTTTCAAAGCCATCATTAAACTTGTTTCAGCTAAAGAAGCATGAAGCCCATCCTCAATCTCAGTTTTTGTTAACAATTCACTTAATCCATTCACACCACTCCATAAGAAACAAGGGAAAACTGCCATCCCTGGTGCGGCACTTCTTAGCTCTCTGGCAGCTGTATTTAATAGTGAAATTTGACCACCATGTGCATTAATTAATATCAATCTTTTAAAACCCATTTCAGATAATTGACCTCCAACTTCCTTTATCATTGAGGTTATTAAATTTGAGGAAAGTGAAATTGTCCCTGCAAAACCCTTATGCTCTGGAGAAAAACCAATATATTGTGTTGGAAGTTTTTTTAATGGAATATCAACAGAGACTAATTTAAAAACTTCGCTAATAATTTCATCAACAAAAATACTGTCTGTAGCAAGAGGCAAATGCGGCCCATGTTGCTCAACAGCACCGAATGGCCAAATCACTGTTGATCTTTTGTTTTTTGCAACACACTCAATTTCTTGCCAATTCAAATATTCAAATTTGTTAGGTATTGGTTTAAAGTTCATTAATTTTAATTTTGAGTACTAACATTTAGAGTATGTTAATAATTAATTATTCTTATTTTACCTACGATGGGAGTCAGTAATAAAAATGCCCAAGATAATATCCAACCAAAGGGCAATAAAAAACCTCTTCAGGTACTTCACATAAGCAAGAAAGATACTCAAAAAAAAGATAATGAGCAAACCAATCCATATGAAGAAATCAAAAAAGAAGATATCGCAATCAAACCGCAAATCACTAAAAATGATTCAGTAAAAACAATTGATGACAATAATGAAAGCTCCAAGGATGATGATATTTCCCAACAAAATTTAACTCAACAAGACTTAAATAGACCCCTTAATTTGCCAAAGCAAAATACAGATTTTCAACTAGAAAGAACAGTTGATGAATTCGATTTTGATGAAAGTGCTTTTTTGGAGGCCTTAAATGCAAATGAACCAATTGGAGCTACAGGAGAAACAATTTCAGGTAAAGTTATAGCAATCGAAAGTGATGGCCTATATGTTGACATTGGCGGAAAAGCACCTGGTTATATGCCCAAAAAAGAATGTGGTTTGGGTGTCATAACTAACTTCAAAGAAAAGTTTTCTATCGGCCTTGAAATGGAAGTTTTGGTTATCAAAGAACAAAATGCTGATGGGATGGTAACACTGAGCGCTCGGGCATTAATTCTCAGGCAAAGTTGGGAGAAAGTATCGAATTCCGCAAAAAATGGAGAATTAATTAACGTTTTAATTAATGGATTTAACAGAGGTGGGCTTACGTGTGATGTAGATGGATTAAGAGGATTCATCCCAAGATCCCAACTTGAAGATGGTCAAGACTATCAATCTTTTGTTGGCAAAACTCTAAAAGTAGCGTTTCTTGAGGTGAATCCAGAATCCAGAAAATTAGTTCTCTCTGAAAAGAAAGCATCATTAGTCTCTAAACTTACAAGTTTAGAATTAGGTCAATTAATTGAAGGAGAAATTTTAGCAGTAAAACCATATGGCTTCTTTATAGATTTAGGGGGAGCTAGTGGACTTCTGCATCAATCCTCACTAACAAATGGATCGATTCGTTCTTTAAGAGAAGTTTTTAGAGAAGGGGAGATGATAAAAGCTTTAATATCTGAAATTGACCTTGAAAAAGGGCGCATTGGCCTCAATACAGCACTCCTAGAGAACTCTGCGGGAGAATTAATTATTGATAAGCAAAAAGTTATGCAAGAAGCAACAGAGAGAGCACTAAAAACCAAAGCACTCTTCGATAAAAAAGAACAAGATAAATGAACATCAATAAAAAAATGGAGTCAAGTATTAAATTAAAAATTTCAAATTGGGAATTAGACTTTTACTCAAGACCAATTATTGAATCAAATGGAAAAAAAAGGTGGGAGTTAATTATTTGCTCTACAAGAAGTTATAAGACAGAAGATATTTTCCTTTGGAATAAAAATTGCCCTGCCAATGAAGTTAACTCAGTATGGCTTACAAAAGCACTAAATGAAGCAATTAGAGAAGCAAAAAAACAAGGTTGGGAGAAACCCCCAATTGTTCGATTCTGGAGATCGTCAATGAAATCGATTATTAAGAAATCTCTTGAAGCCCTAAGCATTGAGGCTATTGTAAGTAGGAGAACTTACGATTTATTAGATAGAATCGAATTTCTTGAAAAAGAGATTTATCCAAAGGAAAAAGGTTATGTAAAAGGCGTATTAGCCCCTAATTTTACTTCTAAAATGGAAAATTCTCCTAAACCTCTGCCAGAAGCAGTAAGGGGCGATGCTTTAACTATCTCTGAAATACCAATTGGAGAATTAAAATCAGCAGAAAATTGGCCTATAGAATTTGGAGATATTTTCCCAATTCAGCAAGATTTAGATGATAATTACTTAGTTCCTGGATTAAGACTCTTTAGCAAAGATAGATCTTTAGCACTTTCTGCATGGTTCAGTTGTTTAGAACCTATTAAACTAGTCATCAATAAGACCCAGCTTATACTTGAAGCTTCGGAAGACGATAAGTGGCTGGTAACTGATTTACCAGAAAAAGATGCAAACATTTTGAATGCGAAGTTTTTAGAGAACAAAAAAAATTCTTTTGGTTATCAATTTATTTCCATACAGTCGACGCCATATATTGAAAAATTTGCAGGATTCTGGATCTTGAGAGATATTGAATTGATTTCATAAATTCATTTTAGGAGCAGGAACTATTCCATATAAAGAAATATATTTCTCAAAAGTTGAAATTTTTATTCAAAACAAAAAATTTGAGTATTATTCATCACCTATCCTTAGTCAAAATAATTTCAAACATGCATACTTTACAAAGTCAAGCTCTGAGAAATTTCTTCAATTATTAGGAAACTATTTTAATGAAAATTATATAAATTGTGTTACCAATCAAATTCATAGTAATGAGATAGTGTTTGGATCTCATTCACAAAAAGGAACCAAAACTGATGCAGATGGTCTTGTTGGTAATAAATGCAATCAAAACTTATGGGTTTACACAGCTGATTGTATGCCAATATTTTTTGCTGATAAAAGCACAAGAAATGTAGCTACCTTACATTGTGGAAGAAAAGGATTAGAAAAAAAAATAATAAAAAATCTTGTTAAAATTTTCGATAATTTTGGAACATCTAGAGATAACTTACTTGTTGCAATAGGACCAGCGATTTCGAAGGAACATTACCTCGTTGATAAAACGACGCTCAAAGAATTTTATAGAAAGGCCGAAAATAGAAACATAACGGTCAATTTGACTAAATCTAAGAAAGATCTTTATTTTAGTGATGCCAATCACTTTAAAGAGCAAAACTTAAATCAACTCGATCTTAAAAGATCTGCTTATAGACAACTTTTAAATGAGAACATCCCTGATACAAATATAAATATCTCAAATTTATGTACATACAAATTAAAAAATGAATTTAATTCCTGGAGGAGGAGCAAAACATTCTCTAGACAATGGAATTTTATTTGCACATAGAGATAGTTAACTTGGACAAATTTCACTAGTTAAGTCTTTGGCGTCTAGTAATTCGGTCATCTCCTTAGTACCTTTAATATTAAAAACTTTGGCTAACAAAACATTCTCTTTGAAGCCAAAAGGTTTTATTTTCACTTTGCTTCCCCTTGGGAATTCATTCTTAAGTAAATTAGTTGCTTCAAGCTCATCATTTTCATTTACATCTACACAAAATAATCTAATCGTTAAATTCCTATTTTGATCTCCCACCAAAATAGTATTTGAACTTTTAATTTGAAGAATTTCGGCCGAGTTAACTATTACAGGATTAAAAAAAATCAAACAGACTATAATTAAAATTTTTGATAATTTAGTCAATTGAGAAATATCTAAAGCTTTGAAATATATTAAAGTTAATTTTTTAAAAATGAAGAATTTAAAAAAAATTAGTCTTCGCAATTAACATATCCAACCATTTGAGCATTACTTTTACCAGGAGGAACCATTGGATAACAATTTTCACCTCTTCTTACAAGAATATTAATCAAGGCAGGGCCGTCATGATCAAGCGCATTTTTTAATTCATTCTGTAATTGTTTTCTATCAGAAATTAAGTACCCTTTAACTCCAAAAGATTCAGAAAGTTTTACAAAATCAGGTTCACCACAACTCATATCAGATGAGGAATATCTCTCATCGTAGAAACTTTCCTGCCATTGTCTTACCATCCCTTGCCAGCGATTATTGATAATAATCAATTTCACCTTTAGACCATATTGAGATAAAGTCCCTAATTCTTGAATATTCATTAAGACACTGGCATCTCCCGCAATACAAATTACATCTGAATTAGGTAAGGCTGCTTTTACACCAATTGCCGCTGGCAATCCAAAACCCATAGTTCCTAAGCCTGCACTACTAATCCATTTTCTAGGAGAATTCCTAAGATATTGAGCAGCCCACATCTGATGTTGTCCTACATCTGTAGTTACATAAGCTTCTGGTAAAAGTTCCCTCACTTTTAAAAGAACCTCCTGAGGATAAATTTCTCCTTCTTTGGGTGGGTCATATAAAGGATGTTTATTTTTCCAAAAATCAATTTTTTCTAACCAGTTTTTAGTCTTACAAGTAAATTTGTTGTTTAAAGATTGTTCATTAATTTTGAGAACAGCTTTTGAAACATCAGAAACAATTGCAACATCTACACGTCTGTTTTTATTAACTTCTGCTGGATCAATATCTATGTGAATTACCTTTGCATTAGGTGCAAAAGTATCTAATTTTCCTGTCACCCTATCATCGAATCTAGCTCCAATAGCAATTAAAAGATCGCATTCTGTAACAGCGAAATTTGCGTAAGCAGTTCCATGCATTCCTAACATCCCTACTGATAAATTATCTTTTTCATCAAAAGCGCCCTTCCCCATTAAGGTTGTTGTAACTGGTATTTGATAATTCTTTGCCAAAGTTTTTATTTCATTATGGGCCCCTGAAGATATTGCCCCACCTCCTACGTATAGAAGAGGTCTCTCAGAATCTTCTATTAATTTAATTGCTTTATTGATATCGCAATCATTAATTTCTCCATTTCTTTTAAATCCTTTAGGAATAATCTCACCAGGCAAAACTCTTTGATAATTAAAGAACTCCTGACCTACATCTTTGGGTATATCAATTAAAACAGGACCAGGCCTTCCAGATGAGGCTATAAAAAAAGCTTCAGAAACTACTTTCGAGATATCTGAAGGATCTCTTATTACCCATGAATGTTTCACTATTGGGAGAGTTATACCAAAAATATCAGTTTCTTGAAAAGCATCTGTCCCTATAGCAGGTCTTGGGACTTGACCTGTAACTACAACTAGGGGGACTGAATCCATTTGCGCAGTGGCAATTCCAGTTACCAGATTTGTTGCACCTGGGCCTGAGGTCCCAAAACATACTCCTACTTCACCAGTAGATCTTGCATATCCATCAGCCGCATGTGAACCACCTTGTTCATGCCTAACCATATAATGCTTTAGCCAACCTTCTTGTTCTGCCTTATGAACAGCGTCATATATTGGTAGTATGGCTCCCCCAGGATA
>QCQS01000032.1 GCA_003212115.1 Prochlorococcus sp. AG-455-E15
TAGGTCGCAGGTTCGAATCCTGTCGCCCCGACTCTTAAAAACCAAGTCATACTAGAGAGTTACCCAAACTCTCTTTTTTTATGTTTATGTCTCAAATTGAGAAAGGGGCACTCAAGGGGGCACTCAATAGATGTAGTTTGATAAAGTTTGTGCCTTTGAACTAACCATAAGCAATGGTCTATAAAGAACCTATTAACCGTTTTATAAGTTTAATATTATTGGTTTTTTTGTTTTTCTTAGTGCGTAATATATTTTTTCAAAGTCAGTTGGACTGCCTATATGCGGTTTGATTCTAACTACATCTTCATCAGGGTTACTAAGATCAGTTCCTCCACTAATTACCATTCTTTCTTTTAAAACTGCATCTGCATATTGATGATGATTTTTATAAAGTTCTGGTAAATAAATTTTGCAAAATTCAAATATAGACATTTTTCGATAATCTTCTAACCATTTTGGAATTAACTCACTAAATTTTAATTTTGACAAAGTAGTTAACTCTTGATGTCTTTGCATATTATTTTTAATAATTTGTTCTTGGTATTTTTCTAAGTCTTTTGCATTAGATAAATGCTTTAAACAATATTCAAAAACAGATGCTTGTTTTCTTGAATCACAGGGAAAGTGTTTTAGAAATTGTATGTATAAATTTTCTTCTCTTGTCATATTTGGCCTTATAAGTGGCTGTATTGAAATACCAAATTTTCTGATATCCTCTATTACTGTTTGATAAAGATATATAGAAGTAGGATCATCATAATCATTTACTGTTCCCCATAATATGAAAAAAGGAATTGTTTTTAATGGAGTATCAATTAAAGAGATAGCTTTCCATATAACCTCTATATAATCCCGATTTTTATAAAAAGTCTCTTCATCTTTTTTAGCTCTTCTAGGAGTTATATTCTCATCAATTATTGGCTTTTCTTCCATTAAAAATATCTTCTATAAGGTCTTCCATCTTTAGTTTTATCTAGTGTATATTTTCCACCTCTTTTGCCTGTTTTTACTTCTGGAGGACTTGACCCATAATTTGAAACAACAGGTGCTGATTTTGTAAATCTCTTTGCATCTTCATGTTCTTTAAAAAATGCCTTTTTTTTCTCAAAAAAATTAAAATCGTCCTCATCCAATTCAATATTCCATGCAACTCTTTTCTTAATTCTTTCAACTCTCTCAATATGTGATTCATTGCCATCAGGCCTTTTAGTTTGGCGATCAATTTGATACTTATTAGGCATAAAAAAAAGAGGGTTTTATCCCCCTATGTTAGATCGACTGTCAATTTCTTAACGATTAAAAGGTTAACTTGTTCCACAAATAAATTTATTATTGACAGTTCAACTACAATTAGGGGCAAAGAAGATTCCTCCAGATGACAAAAAAATCACCATCTGGCCATAAAGGACAATAATGAGTAACCAAAATAATCAAGACAATAATCTTTTAAAAATCTATTACCCAACTGTTGATCGAATATATATCGAAACTGATAGAAAACTCAAAACTATAGAGGGTTGGGATGAATGGAAGATTGATAGTAATGAAATTTATTTAAACCTCCTTAAAAAACATGATCCTAAAGATTGGAGCAAACAATTTTTTATGATCCTTATTTTTTATGATCAAATTAAAAATTATACAGATTTATCTATTAGTGCTCTTCCAGAGGAACCTGCACAACCTAGTGATAATGAAGTATCCCCTAACAAAATTAAAGAATTCAAAACTGATTTTGATAACTACATTAATTGCTTGAAAGACTGGCATCAGAAGTTAATAAATTTAGCTCCAAAAGCCTTGGAAGAATTTTCAAATTTACAAGTGGAAGTAAAAATAGAAATAAATCCAGGAATTAAATATTCTGGAGAAGATCCTCTTCGATATAAAAATATTGCATTTTCATACGAAAGAGTAGGAGATTGGGATTCTGCGATTGAATATCAAAAAAAGTACTATCAGGCAGTTAATGAATATCCTGAAAATTATCCATATCAAGAATGCGATATTTATGACTTAAGGAGATTACCAATTTATTTATATAAGGGAGGATACATAGAGGAATCTTGGGACGAATTTAGGAAATTATTAGCAGGCAAATATCCCGTACAAAAATCTAAGTTAAGTACATTAGAATCTAAAATTCTTGAAACAATTGATCAGTCATTAATTTATGCATCAATGAGAAATTTATGCATAACAGATAAAAGATATAAAGAAGCTTTTATATATAGATGCCTAGATTTATATTGCTCGGTCTGTAGTTGTTATTTTATGAGTAAAGTAAAAGATTACAATGAATCCATTTATTTTATTAGAGAAAGATTCTTTGAAGATGTTGATTCTGTGAGAAAAAGTTTCAGAAGAGTCGCAAGAACCCTTAGAAAAGATTACGCAAAAAATATAAAGACTAGAGCTAGGATGGCAAAAGTTAAAGAATTAAGCCAAGTCGTAGATATATTGGTTGATGCCACCAAGCTTTTGCCTAAATATGAGTCTGGTAAGGAATGGATTATTGAAAATATAAAAAGTCTTTCTAATAACGAGATTTTCCCTGATTGCGAGAAAGGAAAAAAATTTTTAAAGAAAGAAAAGAAAAAATTTACTGATTCAAATTGGGAATGGAACGAATAATTTTATTAGTAAGCCTTTCATTTGCATTTAAAAAATATTAAATATGGTTTTTTTATTACTCTTGGAGTTTGATTCATACCTTTACCTATTTGATATTGATATTCAATCCCTGCTTTTGATGAGCAATAGGGCTCATAGCCTATTACCCCAGCAACAGTTCCAATAAGTAAAACAAGAATAAAACCTTGTAACCATTGAAAATTGTCATCTTCTTTTTGTTGAGCGTACTTTGTAGGAGCACCACAATGTGGACACGTTAATGCTTTATCTGAGATATCCTTCCCACACTCCTTACAACTTATTAGTGCCATCAAAAAAAGATAAGAAATATCATCAAGTTTAGAACGACTTTCCTAAAAAACCATCAAATCACCGACCTAGTTAATGCATGGCACTAGGTCGCTAAGGGGGGCACAAAAGGGGGCACTTAGCGTATGTATTTAGTACATAAGAGTATATACTTTGTACAACATTGAGACTCAAACCCATTTGCACCACTCTTCTATAGCCCAGTGATAGTAAGGAAATATTGATAAATCTCATTTCATAGATCGAGTGCTTTGGGAGCACTAGGTCGCAGGTTCGAATCCTGTCGCCCCGATCAGTTATAGCAGTAAGTCTCAGCTAATAATATATTTACCCTAAAAAGTAGAGTGCCCAAAACCATAAGTTATAATTGTGATTATGAAAAAATTCCTCAAAAAATTTAAATTTAAATGGTGGAGCTGGGAAATAGATACAGTAAAACTTTTTCCTTTTATAATTCTTGCCTTAGCTTTCTTGCCTATCCTTCCTTATGAGAAAAAAGATGGTCAATTAGTTTCTGTAATGGGATTTGAGGCTAGAGAAAATAATTTTTATTTGAACTCAAATGATTTCGCTTTACTAGAAGGAACAGATAGTAATGTAGAAAATAAAAATGTTGATCCTAAATTAATTAAAAATCCCAAGAAAAATCAAAGTTATTTAGCAGAAATAAATTCTTATTTAGATAAAAATGGCATTATATATATCGATAAATATAAAGATTATCTGGATTCAACCACCTACAGCAAAGAACTAAAGCAATGCCTTATTGTTAGAAACATGTTAATGACGGAGCTTGTAACCTCTAGTCAAACGAGAATGATGCTATACAAATGGGTACCTACTCCAGTCCCTGCAATATGGATAGCTAGATTATTTATTCTCTGGATTTTAGAGCTTATAATGCAACCTAGTTTTACCCCTGAAATGCTTGAAAAGTGGTCTAAGAAATGCGGCGAATTTGAGCATCTTTGGCCATCTGAAAAATATCTTGATCTAACCTTTGAAGAATGATATTGATTAGTGCCCATAAAGTGCCCATAAATTATTTTTGAGTCTTATATAGACACTATTAAACACACAGAATTAGCTGATAGCAACATAAGTCTCAACTATAGCCTTGTTCTTGCGAGTGCTTTGGGAGCACTAGGTCGCAGGTTCGAATCCTGTCGCCCCGACTCTTAGAATCCAAGTTATAGACAGGTTTCCCATCCTGTCTTTTTTATTAAGAAAAATCTGACGGCAGCAAGAGCCGTCAAATTGCCGTCAAATTTCAAGAACTTAATTTTTCTTCTTATCTATTTGATAGAAATTCAGTTCTCTCTAATAAATCAAAAGAAGCTACCAATTTTTCTAATTCCTTTAATTTTTCTTTTTGTGAAATAATCAAATCCTCAAGTCTTTTATTATTTTTATCTAATTCTTGATTTTTTAAATTCAATTGTTGAATCATCATTGATACAGAATTTCCATCTTTGGACTTTTGAGGCAGGCCATTATCGATCTTGCCTAGTTTCAAGACAAACCCTGCTTTAAATAAGGAATTGTCTAAAGTTTTATCTCCGTAACTTTTTAATTCATCAAAAAGAAATGATCCCCCAGCATTAATATCTAATCTTTCATTTATCTTTGAGGCACAACCAACCCCTAAAGCAACTTTATTAGAAAATGAACCAATACCACTTCCGCAACTTAAATTAGAGTTAATAGCTTTTTGTGGTAAAGAAGATAATGCAGCAGATAGTGCGGTTGAGCCTGCGACACTTGAACCAAGATTATTAATGTTGGTGGCATTAGAGTTGTTGTTCCCAGATCCTGTTTGGGGGATTCGAACACCTCCAACATCTAACGTTCCATCAATTACAACATTTCCATCTACATTTAAGTTCCCAGTAATTTCTGCATTTTCTCCATAACTAGACGCTCGGGTTGTAATTGGGGAAAGGGTTAGTACAGCTCCAAAAAATACAATAGACGCATTAAAAAAATTTCTTCTAAACATAATTAAAATAAGTTAATCTTCTATATAAAAACCTAATAAGATGCCGTCAGATTGCCTTCAAAAATATTTCTTTCAATATTTTTTATTTATTTATTGAAAGCAAAACAGTTGGCATAATTAGAGACCAAGTGCTCAATTTTAAAATTAAGTGCTTTGGGAGCACTAGGTCGCAGGTTCGAATCCTGTCGCCCCGACTCTAATAATCCAAGTCATAGACAGGTTTCCCAGCCTGTCTTTTTTATTGGGTAAAATCTGACGGCAGCAAGAGCCGTCAAATTGCCGTCAAATTTGTAATTATTATCTACACCATTCACCATAATTAAGGAAACCTTCCATAATCGCAGAATCACTGTAATGATATTTTTCAAAAAGAGAATAAGGCATGTCATCAAATTTCTTTGAAAATTTATAAACCTTCCTATAATCACTACATACATTCTTTCTCCTACTCTTTTTAGTCCAAGTGTAGGCGTTTCCTCTCCAGGTATGTCCATTTATTTTTATCTGATTATGATCAAACGTTTTTGCTGGACTTTCAAGTTTCTCGACCTGATCCAGAGTAGGGGCAAATTCAATATATGAAGAGTAATCTTCTACTGTTTTATTAATATATTCTTGATGTTTTCCCTTATCTTCTTTGTAAAAACTAACTCCTAAATCAAAATTATTATTTGCCCTTCTGAGGAATATGAGATGTTTATATCCAAATGGATATAGTCTTGTAAAAAGTGGGTTTATTGTATCTTGATAGTATTCTAGACTTTTTGAAAAGTCGTCGTTTGCGGCAAAAATAAGTTCTTTTTCTTTGGAGTCATTTTCTTTATCCAAATATTTTTCAGCAAGTGAATTTTTTATCATTCCTCTAAAAAAATAGGCTAAAGAATTTTTCGGATCGAGATTAATAGCTCTATTTAGTTCTAAAAGCCCTTCGTCGTGCTTAGATAAGGTCCAAGATTTAAGATAACCTAAGACCATATAAATATTTGAATTGTTTTTATTGAGACTAGACGCCCGATTAAAATCAAGTAAGGCTTGTTCGAAATCTTCCAATTCAATTGCCTTTATGACACCCCTAATAAAATAAGCTTCTGAACTACTTGAATCGAGGTTAATAACATCTTCAGTATCGTTTATTGCGCCTAAATAATCCCCAAATTTTAAATACTTTACTTTTGACCTTGCCAATAAACTAACAATATCTTTTCTATCATTTTTTATTTTTTTATTTAGTTCTTCCAAAGAAGTCGAATTTTCAGAGGAGTCTTTAATTTGGTCATTTCCTAAAGACTTTTTGTCCATTAATTCCATGCATCCGGAAAAGTCCTTAGCTTGCAGGCAAAATTCTGCAGCCTCCATGTTAGTTCTCGCTTCTAAGTTTGAAAAAGGCATGAATAAAAATGACACCATTAAAAATTTTTTCAATATTTTTTCTTTCATAAAGCCGTCAAATTGCCGTCAGATTAGTTTCAATAGTAACTTAATTTCTTTAGTAATAAATAAAAAGTTATTGAAATATCTATAGACATAGTGCCCTACTAGGGTTGTTAAGTGCTTTGGGAGCACTAGATCGCAGGTTCGAATCCTGTCGCCCCGACCATTTAAAAACCAAGTCATACAAGAGAGTTACCCAGACTCTCTTTTTTATTGCCAAGTATAAGAAATATAAGACTTAGCGATTATATAGCGATTATTTGCTATACCTCGCACAACCTTACAGCCATAATCTGCCATTATTATCTCTCTTTTTTCAAATTTCTTTAGATTACTAAAGCTATTATCTAATTAACGATTTAAAACCTAAATGGAAAGTCCTGTGGAAAAAAATGAAATTTTAGAACTTTTTGAAAACCTCAAACCAATTTTCATATGGATTCAAAAAAACAATACTATATTTACTTATGGGACAATTCTTTTCCTTTTCTCATGGTATTTAAATCCCATAATTAAAGAATCAAAATTCAAAAACATGTGTGCACTTAATACGACCAAGATTACACAAAAGGGTAAATATGCAAAAGAAAAAGACTACGAAGAATTGGGAGAAAAATTTGGATTAGTTTTTGCAGATTGGAAAGATATCAATCGTTTTTGCGAATTTTATAAATCTAGTCATTACAATTATTAAATATCTTAAAAATAATACGCAATGGAAATAGATGAATTATTTTGTATTTTTGGAGGTTTTTTTACTTTATTAGCAGCGAGAAGTAATTGGAATTGGTTTTGGAATCATCCCAAAGCTAAAGGAGTTTTATCTATGTGTAGAGGTAAAAAGGGAGCAAGGGTTTTTTATTCGATTTTGGGTGTTCTGTTAATAGCCTTAGGCATTAATGGGTTCTAAACTAAATCTTATTTTATAAAATGAGACAAACACCAACTGAGAGAAGAGAGCAATGTAACCCCACCCTAATAGGAATATTTGTTGGAGCTGTTTCTCCCCTATCATCTTTAATTTGGGGGATTAGGCAAAGATCATTGAAACTTGCTTTGTTCCCTTATTTATTCGTATTTATAGCTGGATTCATAATTCTTTCATTGGCTAATGAAACAAAATTCAAACCAGAGTTTAAAATTCCACTACAGCTTATTGCTGGATATTATTCTTTTGACATAACAAAAAAAATGAAGGAAGAAGCACTTAAGAATAAAAACAAAGCCTTGGATGCTGAAATTAAAAATAATTAGAGTAGAAAGCTTAGCGATTATTTGCATACCTTTGCCATAAGTTGCTGTAAATAGGGCAATATTGAGACTCATATAAATCCTATTAGTACCAACTAATAAGCTATAGCCTTACTTCGTTCTCATGGGTACTGTCGCAAATTGCGTACTGGGTGCTTTTGGAGCACTAGGTCGCAGGTTCGAATCCTGTCGCCCCGATCAGTCATAGCACTAAGTCTCAGCTAATACCTAATTCACACAGATTATTGCTTCACGCAAAACTTACACAAAATCAAAATAAACGTAAGTAAAGTAATTTATTCTAATCTTGCAGATAAAATTTAATATAGACAATTAGTTTTTATGAAAAAATTTCTATTACTAATCCCAACTTTTTTAGCTACTCCGATTTACGCAAATTCATATGTAAACGATAATTTAAATGCTGCCGATATGATGTTTAATAACGGAATGGACGGCTGTGCAAATGTAAGCATGGCAATTATGGTTGCCAATTCTCCACAAATATATGGCCCCACCTCAAGTAGTTTAAAATCAGAAATCAAAACATATGCAATAAAATGTAACTTACGTTTTTGAAATTCGATGCTTTGAAAAAGATTTTTATCCCCAACTTAATTTGCCATATTTAAATTCTCTGCAAAAAATTTATTGGCTAAAAATTCCATACATTATAAGACTTGGAATAAGAGCAACTAAAGATAAAAGAATTCCTAACATTACAGATACAAAAGTCCCTATTTCCTCCTTATTACTTTTTAAGAAAAGCCATCTCTGAAAAGGGTAAATAGAACCATAAAACAACGGGATTCCAATATTTGCAACAATAGAGAGGTCTATATTAAAAATAGATTCAATAATCGAGAGAGCAAATACTACAATACCCAGAAACCAAAAGTATTTCCAATCTCTTATTTTAGTTGCAAAAACAAATGGGAAGAAGAATGCGATCCATGAAAATCCTGGGAGCGAGTCTGCACCATATTTGGACTGTAAATAAGTATTTACGGCTTTCCCTTCAGGTGAAATTAAAATGGGGATAGGAAAATCACTCTTAGTTTTAACTAAGTATCCTTTTTCAACAAGCGCGTCAATTTTATCTAACCTTAATTGCATTTCAGGAGATAAAGTCATATTTTAAAAAGTATCTTTTTTAAGATAACTTCTTAACTAATTTCACGCAAAACTCACGCAAATTAAGCTTAAATAAACTGAATTGGGCTATAATGAAATGCCTAAAATAGTGATCGCAAAATAAGTCTAAGTTACAGATTAAATCTTGCGGGTGTTTTGGGAGCACTAGGTCGCAGGTTCGAATCCTGTCGCCCCGATCAGTTATTGCAGTAAGTCTCAGCTAATAATATATTTACCCTAAAAAGTAGAGTGCCCAAAAAGTGCCCATAATCTAAATTTTACTTGAGCTTTTTTAATGCAGTTAATGATATTGAATGTTTATTATCTCTAGAACTGTAATTAGCAATAGATAGAGCCTTTTGAAAATCCCCAAAATAAAACTCTTCCCAACTACCATCTTCTTTAACAGTTAAAACTAATAGCAAGTCAGCTTCTCCTCAAATACCAATTTGTTTGGAATAATGATTTGCTTTGATTTGAACTTTTTTACCATTTTCATCAATAGCGTCATATCCACTTGCTCCAGGATCAGCTTTAGTGAAACCATAATGATCAATTGCTACGCATTCTCCATAATCACCTAATAAGTTGCCAAGACAGGACCATTTAAATTCAGGAGCTAAACTTCTCAAAGCATTTTGAGCTGCAAATATTGTTGCAAGAATATGTCTATAGCATGTATTTTTTCTGTCATAACAAATTTCACACTTTAAAAATGATTTACATCAAAAAAAGCTAGTAGTGGGAATAGTAAACGTTTCATCTTCTATTTTTTAAATTTAAAAATAAGTTTGTGTAATTCGCAATAACTTATAACAGCAGAAGAAAAGTATTTATGGACATTAAATAAACAGGGATTTTATTCTCTTTAATATAGATCGACTTTTAATTACTAACTATTAGCGAGGAAAACAGTAAAAGTTTCTTTTATTAATCACAACAACTGTCTTTTGTTAAAGAAGAAGTCCATGAGGATTCCTCCATTGTTGATAAGTCAACTCTATGAGTTGCCATCCAGTCACCATTTGCTTCAACAAACTTCTGAACATTTCCTTCTGGCGCTTGATGAATAACAATAATTTTTTGAGGATCTTCCTTGCTTACTCCTCTGAAAAGCGGCTTAATATCAAATTCCGAATGCCTTTTATCTGCTTCTGCACTATCAAATATCGCAGCCCATTCATCGAAAGTGCTTTCAATTTTAAAGGTAAACACGGAGGTAACTGAGCAAGACATAAAAAAGGAGCTAATTACCTCTTATTTTATATCGACTGTCAGTTATTAACTACATAGATTATGTGCCCATAATGTGCCCAAAATCCGAAAAATTAGTCCTTATTAGGTTAGATTTTTTCTCTAAAAGTACTGTTGGCAAAATAAGTCTCACTTACATCTAGAAACTTGCGGGTGCTTTGGGAGCACTAGGTCCCAGGATCGAATACTGTCGCCCCGATTAACTTCTCACGATTATTAAACATACTCAAGGCGAACTCTTAGCGATCATTCGCTATACCTTGCATAACTTTGCTGTCTGGATCTCCCGCAATAAATAAATTAAAACTTTCTAAGTAAATTAAATATTTATCCCAGATCAAATAAGCCTTAAGAAAATAAGTAAATAAATAAGAAAAATTAATCAATGGTATAAGATTTCCTCCGCTCATTTATTGGGTTTTTCGACTATGCTTATCGAGGCGGGATACTA
>QCQS01000033.1 GCA_003212115.1 Prochlorococcus sp. AG-455-E15
TCTAGGCTATTTAACAACTTTATAAATCCAATCAAAATAACAAAATCACTTAGTGTTAAGAAGGATTCTGCAAAACCATGCAGAATATCAACCTCAACAAGGGTTTTATCGTAGTATTTTAAAGTGTAGATAGAAACAACTATTGTTATAAAAACAAATAAAACTGTTAAGGAATAACCTGTTTTTACGAATTTATTGACAGATTTAATTTTGTATAAGTAATACAAAAAAATTGCATATGGAATTATAGATGCAGCGAACAAAGTTGTATTGTCAATTGAAGATAATTTTTCTATAAATTTTATAAATAAATCATTCATAACTCTCCTTCTTTTTAAAAATAGTGAATGAAGCAAGAGCTAATGTTGAATTTCCAATAAATGTAAAAATCCCTTGAAGCGTTACTAATCCATACAATGCATCTTGATTATCATAGATATGCCAAGTGATCGCACACATAGCCCCTATTAAATTTGGAATCATAGCGAGGCTTAACCAAAAAAATAAATTATATTTCTTATATGTAGAAATTTTATATATGACAAAGATGGTAAATATCCATTCAACGACTGAAGAGATATGAATTAACCAAGTTCCAAATGAAAGTTCGTGCAAAGTTTTATATTTTTTTCTTTAAAACATTCAGAACTTCTTTAGCGTGATTTATGGGTAAAACACTTATCCATCTATAAGAAATTTTCCCATCTGGAGAAATTAAAAAAGTATTTCTATCTGAAAATGGAGGAATCCAGGAACCATATTTATCACTAATAATTCCGTCAGGATCAGATAATAAAGTGTAGTTTATGGATTTCTCGCTGCAGAAACTTTCATGAGAATCTTGATTATCAGCGCTAATGCCAATAATTTCAGCATTATATTTTGAAAAATCTTTTTTTAATTCCGAAAAACCTTTAGCCTCAAGAGTGCAACCTGCAGTAAAGTCTTTTGGATAAAAATACACAACTAGCCACTTACCTTCAAAATCATTTAATTCCCATGTTTTTTTTGTTTTTATGTTTTTATTAAAACCTTCTAACTGAAAGTTAGGAGCATAATCTCCAACTTCAGGAGCAAAATCAAAAGAGAAGGCTGAATTACAATTAAATAAAAGAATAAGTGGTATTAATAAACGTACAACTAAATTTCTCATCAAATTTAGAATTTTTTTAAATCAACTCCATTTGATTTAGCAAATTTATCTAAACCTACTTTTTGTATAGACTTTAGAGCTTTGGTACTGATTTTTATATTTACCCATTTTTTGCCCTCTTCCCACCATAGTCTCCTTTTTTGGAGATTAACTTGTTGCAATTTTTTTGTTCGAATATGTGAGTGACTCACTGCCATCCCATTATTTGCTTTTGCACCGGTCAGTTCGCAAACTCTTGACATATTTATTGAGTTATATCTTTAAAAATTTTAACACATGACTCAATTTGTTGAATTAAGTAATTCTGAAATTAATTCTGCATTATTATTTTGTAAATTAATTATCTGTTCTTGATCTAACCCACCAACGGAAAGCTTGGCCATATCGTAAACATGATTAGCAATTTTTGATGCCAATGGATTCTCAATAGGTTCTTTTTCATCAATAATTATTTTGTTGCCTGTAATTTTATTAAGACCAACAATAAGTGGATGTTCTTTGTTAATTAAGAGCACATGATATTCAGGTAGGCCAGGCATCTTTTGTTCCATGTAAGCGCCCATATCATTAATTCTTCTCATTTGTTCTGGAAGCAAGATCATCGCTGGAGGAGCATCTTTACTTGAAAGTGACTGAACTTTAACTGTTACTTTCTCATTATTAAGTGCCTTAACTATTGTGTCTCTAAGATTATCTGTATTTGATTTACCATCCTTATCTACAATTTCTTTTGATTCTTTATCTTCTAGTTCATTTATTTCTGAATCTACTCTTTGGAATTGATAATCTTCATTTTTACTTTCCAACCATGGAAGAAATTGTGCGTCAATTAAGGGGTCTGATTTAATAACTTCTTTATTATCAGATAAGCAGATATTTAATGCACTAGATTGTGCTATCAAATCTGAACAGTAAATTATTTTTTTAGAATCAGTTAATTTATTTCGCTCTTTGTAATTTGCGAGAGTTGTGAAATATTTATCATTGGACTTTATGAGGGATTTATTTTCTATATCTTTAGTTACGTCTTTCTCTGAATTTATTATTGTTTCGAAGATTATACTGTTATTAACTAAATCAGCAAATTTTTCATCTTCGATAGCACCAATTTTAATAAAAGCAGAGATTGAATCCCAAATTTCTGCATAGAATTCTGGAGAATTTTTTATCAAATCCTTCAGTTTATTAGCGATTTTTTTTGAGATAAATGATGATATGGACCTTACTTTTCTATCTGTTTGTAATGCACTTCTACTAACATTTAGTGGTATATCTGTAGAGTCAATAACTCCTCTTAGAGGTAAAAGGTATTTTGGTACTATCTCTTTAATTGAATCGCTTACAAATACCTGATTGCAAAATAGTTTTATTTCTCCTTTTTCCCAATCTGCTCTACCTGATAACTTTGGAAAATACAATATCCCTTGTATGTCATAAGGATAATCTGTGTTTAGATGAATCCATAACAATGGATCTCCCTGGAAAGGATAAAGGTATTTATATAACTCAATATAATCTTCATCTTTTAATTCACTAGGTTGTTTTCTCCAAGGAGGATTTTTCTTATTAATAGTTTCTCCTTCTAATAAGACATCTATTGGCATAAAATCACAATATTTTTTTATTAGTGATTTAATCCTTTCAGGCTCAATAAACTCTTTTTCTTCTTCAAGCAGGTGAAGAATAACATCTGTACCAATCGTATCTCTTTCTGATTCCTCTAACGTGAAATTTGGCGATCCATCACAAGACCATTTGAAAGCTTTTGATTTCCCAATTGCCGACTTAGTTAATATATCAACTCTATCTGCAACCATGAAACTTGAATAAAAACCTAGTCCAAAATGACCTATGAATTCATCATTATCTTTTTTATATTTTGTTAGGAATTCTTCAGCACTAGAAAATGCAACTTGATTTATGTACTTCTTAATTTCTTCATCATTCATCCCAATTCCATTATCAGAAATTGTTAACGTATTTTTTTCACGGTTAATTGTTATTTTTACTTGAGCCTCCTCAGTATTCTCGCAATCACCTGCCATAGAGGCCATTCTTCTTTTACTAATTGCGTCAACACCATTACTAACAAGTTCTCTTAAAAAGATTTCATGGTCAGAATATACTGCCTTTTTGATAATTGGGAAAATATTTTCGGTATTAATACGAATTTCGCCTTTTTCCATTTAAAAAAAATCAATATATTAAATCCTATTTCCTAAAAACTAGTTAATCAAGTTTAATTAGGAGTATTGTCCGAACATTATAAGAATATAAAAGTTAAATACCCTTTTTAAGGGTTTTATTTAACCCACAAAATATCACTACAATTATTTTCTATCATAATTTGATTGGCTTTAACCAAGTCATCACATGGATTTAAATGTAAGACAGCAATATTTCCTTTTTTCTGTTGTACTTTTTGTTCATTCATACCTTTTTCTAACAAATAAGAATCTTTAAACATCAATAAAATCTTTTTTTTATCTGTTTTTTCTTCCTTGATTAAATTTCTTAAAATGTCAACTGAAATTGTAAATCCAATCCCATTAAATATTTTCTCATTAGGACTAAATGATCTTACTAACTCATCATATCTTCCGCCTTTTGCGATGACGCTTTTATTTTTACCATTATCCCCTATTAGTTGAAAAACTATTCCTTCATATAAATTCAAGTGAGGTTGAAAAGTGGGATCAAGTTGTAATTTAACACTATATTTTTTTGATATTTTTGATAATGTTTCAAATAAAAAATTTAAGTCATCTAACGTTTTACTAGATCCATATATATTTTTTAATTTTTTTAATATTGCAATTGGCTCTCCTCTAGTGAATAAAAGGTCCTTAAGAATATATTTATCATCTTCATCTATTCCTAATTTAGATAAATTATCTTGATCAAAATTAACCAGACTTTTCTTAATTTCTTCAAAATTATTATTCTTATATTTATTCAGTATCAAGTCCATTATTTTTGTGGTGCTTACTAGTAGAAATAAATTACAACCATCCTTCAAATTAATATTATCGATTGAATCAAACAAAATATTAATAACTTCAATTTCTGGGTATTTTGTATCATATCCAATTAATTCAATTCCACTCTGCAATTTTTCTTGTAACTTAAATGAATTTTTATTATTTTGTTTTTTATCAAAAACCATTCCATTGGTGAATAATCTTATAGGTCTTTTTTTATTTATTAATCTAGTAGATGACAATTTAACAATTGATGTTGTCATTTCTGGCCTAAGACATAATGAATTATTACTTACTATTCCTACAACCTGATTTTCATCAATAACGCCACGGCCTTTTATGGTCTCTAAAGTATTTATAAAAGAGGGTGAAACTTCTTCATATCCCCATAGTTTATAAATACTATTTAAATTATTTATGATGTTTGAGTTATTTTTTACATCGACTAATTTAATTTCCTTAATATCTGTCATTTTATTATTAAAAATATTTTAGGTATAGAGATTTATTTTTAATGGAGAGACTTTATCAAGTTCATTTTTTAATTCATTCTCAAGGCTGGGAGAACAAGCTAATATTCTTCCTGAACTTAAATTAAATTCACCTGATGGATAATCAGAAATAATACCACCAGCCTCTTTAACAATAATAGCACCAGCTGCTAGGTCCCATACCTCCAATCCTCTTTCCCAATATCCATCTACCTTACCTGCCGCAACAAATGCTAGATCAACTGCTGCTGCACCTCCTCTTCTAACACCTCTAGTTTTATGTGTTAGATAACAAAATTCAGCATAATTATTATCCTCTGTCTCAAATCTGTCATATGAGAAACCTGTTACAAGTAGACTATCAGAAAGATTAGAGGGTTTCGATACTTTAAGTTCACTATCATTACAGAATGACCCTAAACCTATACAGGCTGAATATAGCTCATTTAAATAAGGTATTGATATAGCACCAATAATTGGCTTATTTTTATATACAAGACCTATAGAAGTCCCAAAAAAAGGATATCCATGGGAATAATTTGTTGTACCGTCTAATGGGTCTATACACCACGTTAAATCCGAAGATTTGGTTAATTTACCCGATTCCTCTGCATTTATAGATACGTTTGGTGTCTCCTCTAATAAATATTCTTTTATTTTATTTTCAACTTCCAAATCTACATTGGTAACCAGATCACCCTTCCTACCCTTTGATGATATTTTCTGAATCTTATTGTAATTAACTTTTAAAATTTCATTACCTATCTGAGCGGAATTCTTGGCGATCTCATACAAATTGGATAAGTTTACTTGATTTGCAAGTTCCTCTATTTCACTTAATTCAAACATGATAATTAATCTTCCTCAAATTCCCAAGGTGGTGCAACTCGTGTATTTCCCCTCCCAAAATATTGTCCAAATTGTAAATCGTAAACTTCATCTTCATATGTAGTTTCTAACTCAAGATCTGAAGTTGCTTTGGCGACACAAAGAAGTGCGTAGCCTTTGTCTTTTAAAGCCTGAGACACACCCATAGCTTCAGGTTGTTGTAAGGTACCAGATTTAATTTTAACTGCACAACTTGTACAGCAACCATTTCTACATGAAAATGCAAGTTTGAAACCTTTTTTTTCAAATTCCTTAAGTATGTAATCATCACTATTAACCTGCTCTTGGTAGACCTTTCCGGTTTCTTTATTTTTAATCGTGACTGTGAAAGTCTTTTTCAAATAACTTTCCTCTAAAATGGGATGATGAAGGGTTAAAATGGTTTTCCTGGGAGAGGTGGCCGAGTGGTTGAAGGCGCAGCACTGGAAATGCTGTATAGGGGCAACTTTATCGAGGGTTCGAATCCCTCTCTCTCCGTTATATATTAGTTTATTTTGGTTGATTACATCAACATCTCTGTTTTTTAGGAATCATAAAAATATATAGTAATCATTTTAATAAGTTATAAATAATCTTATTTATTTAAATTAAGTTGAAAATATTTGATTTTTACTATTATATGTAAATATCTAAGATAAAAATTAATTAAATTATTAGTAAATTTTGCTTTAATTTAGCGATCTAAAATCATGGGGCAAATAGTTGGAATTGATTTGGGTACTACTAACTCTGTCATAGGAGTTATAGAAGCTGGTCGTCCAATCGTTATCGCAAATTCTGAGGGTTCTAGAACTACACCTTCAATAGTTGGATTTACAAAAGACAAGGAAATAGTAATAGGAGACCAAGCAAGAAGACAACTTGTTCTAAATCCTAAGAATACCTTTTATAACCTAAAAAGATTTATTGGTAGTGACTGGGATGAACTAGATGATAATAGTATTTCTGTTCCTTATAACGTAAAGGCTAATACTAATGGAAGCGTTAGGGTTCTTAGTCCAAATACTGAAAGAGAGTATGCACCAGAAGAATTAGTGAGCTCATTGATTAGAAAATTAATTAATGATGCTGAAACATATCTTGGAGATACTGTTGATTCTGCAGTTATTACTGTTCCTGCTTACTTTAATGAATCTCAAAGGCAAGCTACAAAGGATTCTGCATTATTAGCTGGTATTAAAGTAGATAGAATTCTAAATGAACCTACCGCTGCTGCACTAGCTTATGGCTTTGAAAAAAGTTCTTCAAATAATGTTTTAGTTTTTGATTTAGGAGGAGGAACATTTGATGTTTCATTATTGAAAATTTCTAATGGTGTATTTGATGTTAAAGCAACTTGTGGTGATACACAGCTAGGAGGAAACAATTTTGATTCAAAAATAGTTGATTGGCTTGCAGAAAAATTTCTAATTAAACATGATGTTGATCTAAGAAGGGATAGACAAGCTTTACAGAGATTAACTGAGGCTGCTGAAAAAGCTAAATGTGAGTTGTCAGGATTACAAAAAACAAAAATATCTTTACCCTTTATCACAACAAGTAAAGAGGGGCCATTACATATTGAAGAAACCTTAGATAGAAAAATATTTGAATCATTATCACAAGACTTACTCGATAGATTATTAGAGCCTGTGCAAATAGCATTAAATGATTCTGGATGGAACGCAGAAGATATTGATGAGGTAGTTCTTGTAGGTGGCAGTACTAGAATTCCCATGGTTCAGCAATTAGTGAAGACTCTTGTTCCAAATGAACCTTGTCAATCTGTTAATCCTGATGAAGTCGTAGCAGTAGGAGCTGCAATACAATCTGGAATTATTAGTGGTGATTTACAAGATTTACTCCTAAATGACGTTACTCCTTTATCTTTAGGTCTAGAAACTATTGGTGGTCTTATGAAGGTACTCATTCCTCGTAATACGCCAATACCAGTTAGACAGTCAGATGTATTTAGTACTTCCGAAGCTAATCAATCATCAGTTGTTGTTCAAGTACGGCAGGGAGAAAGACCTTTAGCCTCTGAAAATAAATCACTTGGTAAATTTAGACTTTCAGGAATACCTCCAGCTCCAAGAGGGATTCCTCAAGTCCAGGTCGCATTTGATATTGATGCTAATGGTCTTCTTGAAGTAAGTGCAACTGATAGAACAACTGGAAGAAAGCAAACAGTTACAATTTCTGGAGGTTCTAATTTAAATGAACAAGAAATAAATTCGATAATTGAAGAAGCAAAAGCAAAAGCTAATGAAGATAGGAAGAGAAGATCTGTAATTGATAGAAAAAATAGCGCTTTAACTCTTATTGCGCAAGCTGAGAGAAGACTTAGGGATGCTTCATTAGAATTTGGTCCTTATGGTGCCGAAAGACAACAGCGGGCTGTTGAATTAGCCATTCAAGATGTAGAAGAGTATATAGATGATGATGATCCTCAAGAATTAGAAATTTCAGTAAGTGCTCTACAAGAAGCATTATTCGGCTTAAACAGAAAATTTTCGGCAGTAAAGAAAACTGATAATAATCCCTTACAGGGCATTAAAAATACATTTGGGTCAATAAAGGATGAACTCTTTTCAGATGATTTTTGGGATGATGATCCTTGGGATAATCAAATGAATAGAAATTATAGAAATTCGAGGTATGGTAATTCTAGGGACGATGATCCATGGGACAATGACTACTTCCTCTAAAAAAGACTATTTGTCGATTTTGGGTTTATCACCTGATTTCGATGATAATGAACTAAAAAAGGCCTTTCGAAGAGAAGCAAGAAAATGGCATCCAGATTTAAATAAAAATGACCTTAATGCAGAAGAAAGATTTAAATTAATTAACGAAGCATACGAATATCTACGTGATCCTAATATAAGGAAAAATAGTTCGGATGAAAATATCAATGATGATAACGAAAATAATAATTTCAAGACAGGGTTTCCTGATTTTCAAGACTATCTTGATTCATTATTTGGATATGAATACTCAACCAAGAATTACGAGGAATATGATGATGAACTGTATGAGGATGAATCGATAAATACAAATAATGATGAATTTTACAATTATCAATACCCTACAACCTCTCCAGAGGAGCCTCCTCCAGTTAAACTTCACCAAGATATTGAAACAGTTATTGAATTAACTCCTGATGAGGCTCTTAATGGAGCATCAATTCTAATAGAGCTCGAAGATGAAACTATAGTAGAAGTTGATACACCTCCTTTCGCTGGGGATGGTTGGCGATTGAGACTTGAAAATATAGCAAGGGGAGGAAAAGATCATTATCTTCAGTTAAAAGTTCAAACAGAAAGCGGTCTAAGGATTGACGGTTTAAGAGTTCTATATAAATTAGAGCTATTTCCTCATGATGCCCTTCTTGGTTGCGCAGTAGAGGTCCCAACCCTTGATGGGAATGTCACACTCCAAGTTCCACCAAAATCATCTACTGGAAGAATGTTACGTCTTAAAGGAAGAGGTCTATCTTTCGAAGACAATGTTGGTGATCAATATGTTGAAATTTTGGTAGTAATACCTGCTGATATTAATGATGAAGAAATTGCTTTATATACAAGATTACAAGAATTATCGCTTTCTGATTCTTAATCAAATACTATATAATTAATAAAAATCAATACATATGAACATATTTGTTCTTTTATATAATTCAGGAACAGATAAAGAAGGAATCCATTCAATCGAACTTAAAGGAAGGACAATTGTTCTTATGTTTGAAGATAAGGATGATGCAATAAGATATTGTGGTCTACTTGAAGCTCAAGACTTTCCATTGCCAACAGTTGAAATGATCAACATAGAGGAAATAAAAGATTTCTGCATTAAATTAGATTATGAATGCAAATTAGTAGAAAAAAATTTTGTGCCTAAAACTGCAGAAGATAGGTTATTTATTTCACCACCCCAGAAAAACCTAGAAGTTGAAAATTGGGAGGAAGACAAAAATAAAGATAAAATTGATATAAATACCATTAAGGAAAACCTTGAAAAGTTGCTTTAGCTATTAAAATATTTATTATCTTAAAAAAATAAAACATGACATCTGCATTATTTGAAACAGAAGTAGGAAACATTAATATTGAATTTTTCTCTGAAGACGCACCCAATACAGTTAAAAATTTCACCAGCTTGATTAGTGATGGTTTTTATGATGGCTTAGCCTTTCACAGAGTTATTCCTGGATTTATGGCTCAGGGTGGATGTCCAAATACTCGTGATGGAGCATCTGGTATGCCTGGAACTGGAGGCCCTGGATACAATATTAAATGCGAAATTAATTCCAATAAACATCTAAAAGGCTCAATTTCCATGGCCCATGCAGGCAAGGATACAGGTGGTAGCCAATTTTTTATAGTTTATGAACCACAGCCTCATCTAGATGGAGTTCACACTGTTTTTGGTAAGACAGATGATATGGATGTAGTGCTAAAGCTTACTAATGGTTCAAAAATTCTAAAAGCTACTTTAAAATAGTAAATTAGCCTTCAAAAACAATACTAAATGTTTCTTTATCTAGATTAAATTTTCTAGTAGATGA
>QCQS01000034.1 GCA_003212115.1 Prochlorococcus sp. AG-455-E15
TAGAATTATTAAAATTAAGAGAAAGATATGATGAGTCAAAGTTTCTTATAATTCTCTCTGGCAAATTTGTTTATGAAGCAAATACTCTTCCATCGTTAAATGCTGAAGGTTTTCTTTTAAATCCTAGTGCAGAAAAAGTTCTTGAATCTATTGGTACCATTTTAAATGGAGGAAGGGTATTTGATATTGAAAATAATTCTCAAGTTAAATTTAACAAAAATAAACCTCTCTCTTTTAGTCAAAAAATTCTAACTTCAGGTCTTAAACAAATAGATTCTGAAATTAATTATATATTCAAATATGTCAACTCTGATTCAACACCAGAATTTTATAAATTCATTTTAAAAGGAAGATTAAGAGAACTTATTACTGCAAAATCTTTTCTAATTTTCTTATGGGGTAATTCACTAGAACTTTATACAGAGGCAGTTTACACTGAAAATAAAATTAATCTTGAAAATAAGAACACTGTTTTTATTAAAGATAAAAACACCGCAGAAATATGGAATTTGATTTTAAATAGACTAAAAGAAAGGTATAGCTCAACCAACTTACAGGTTGAATTTAATAATTCATCAATAATTCTCTCTGGAATAAAGAAAGAATTCATTTCGCGACTAATTTGCAAAATGTTAGATGAGTTAGATAATTTAGTCAAAAATATTAAGGAAAACTATAAGGAGAAAGATTTTAAAGATGATTTAAATTCTCTTATAAAAGAACTTAAAGTTAATACAATTTCAAATATCACAGACAGTTATTTTCGATTAAAAAAAGGAGGCGAATCTATTTCAATAAATGATTTTATTTATAGTGAGGTAAGTTGCGAAGAGATAGATAGAGAATCACATGAATCAATTATGTTTATTGAGCCAATTATTAAAAATGAAGCTCTTGACTATGATGGGAAATTACTCCCTCTATATGAAACAAAATCGTTTTTGATCCTTGAAAATATTATTTCAAACTGGACAATAAGGAACTGTAATTTATTAGCTTCTGAAATCTTTAATATTTGTTCTTCTTGGCCTGAATTAAGAACTGTACTTATAAATCCCGAATTACAATCGACAAGAAATTTTGAAAGATTTAGAAATAATATTAATAACTACAATCGTTGGCATGACTATATTTATATGCCTATCTACTTGTATGAGAGTAAAAGAGAATATATTGATATTATCGATAAAAAATTTACCCGTTACTTTAAAAATGAAAATAGGGAGAAAGAATTAGAGAATCTAGAATGGCTACAAAAACAAGTTACATTGTTAGTTGAGATAAGAGATGCCGTAGCACCGCAGTTAGAAGTTGCTGTAAAATATATCGGTAATCTTTTCGTAACTTTCCTTACAAAGGTCGTTGGTAAAGCTATCGGTTTAGTGGGGAAAGGAATCCTTCAAGGATTAGGAAGATCAAGTTCAAAGTAAGTTATTAAACTTTAATGAAAATAATTCAATGGATCCTGATAGCATTAATTTTCTTAAGCCCATTTAAAGCAAATGCCTCTAGAGATACTGATAGTTACGATGGCAACATTTTCCCAATATACGCAGGTAATGGGGCTATAGTTCCTCCCCAGACAACTCTTCAGGAATCATTAAAAAATAAAAGAGTTGCAGTTTTATTTTTTTATCTTGACGACAGCTCGGATAGTAAAGCTATGGCTCCGATAATATCCGGTTTAGATTTGATATGGAGAAATAATATAGATATCATTGCTCTAACTACTGATGAATTACAGGATAAAGAAAAGTCTGATCTTAGAAATGAACCTAATTATTATTGGAACGGATTAATTCCACAAACCATTATTTTAAATAGTGATGGTGAAGTTAAATTTGATAAAAATGGAATGATTAATATCGAAGAATTAAACAAAGTTATTGGAGAACTAAAGGGAATTGATATAGAAGAAACGACATTTTCTGTAGAAAGTTTTAATGAATACAACAGTATCATTTCTGAAAAAAAAAATAAAAACAAAAATTAATTAAAAAAAATGATATTAATAAATATCTTCCTAGTTCTTTTAATTTTTTTAATTATTTCAGATTTATATATTAAAAACTCACCCAAATCAAAGTTAAATCTGGTACCTATAAATTACAAAATCAAAAAAAAGGATGGTTTAAACGAATTAATTATTGATTTAAAAATAACTAATAAAAGTAAAACTAAAGAGACTATGGTTTCTAATATAAATTTTGAGTTAGATTGTTTTAAAAGTAAAGGTAACGAATATTGCCAAAATTTTAATTATCAACAAGATATTTACATATATGAAAATAATAAAATTAAGAATTTAAATAATTACTGGCCAACAACAATTATCAAGTCAAATTCAGAATTATTTGTAAGAATCATATATAAATTTAGCAATGATAATTTTAGAAAAAAAATAAAATATCTATGGTTAAAAATATATTGGGAGAACTATGGACATTTTGGTATTTCAAATAATAAGGATTGTTTCTTAATTAATTTAGATGGTCAAAAACAAAGGCCGAAAGAAGTTTTTGAAATTCCAATAAATAATAAATATAAAGCACTTGCTATTAAAACTGATTTACTTGGTTGCTTTGATAACCCAGTAAATACTGTGATTGAATACTGTAAAGGAATTATAGAAGAAAATGATATTTTAACTATCGGTGAGAGTCCGCTAGCGATTATGCAAAATAGATATATTTCCCCTCAAAATTTAAAATATAGTTTATTTTCGAAAGCTTTATGTTATTTTTTTCACCCTACAAGCAGTCTCGCAACAGCTTGCGGGATGCAATTATTAATAAATAGAATCGGAGTCACAAGAATAACCTTTGCACTATTTGTTGGATATCTCTTCAAATTAGTTGGGATTAAAGGTATGTTTTATAGGTTAACTGGTTCAGAATCATCCCTCATTGATGATATAAGCGGTACAGTTACACCTTACGACAAGAGTATAGTTATGGGTCCTCTCAATGCGGATTTATTTTGTAAGGAGGTCTCGAACTATCTAAATATAAATGTTGCAGTTGTCGATGTTAATGATCTTGGAGGTGTGAAAGTCTTAGCAAGTTCAAATAAAAAGGTAAATAAAATACTCAAAAAACACTTATTATCAAATCCAGCTGGCAATGGAGATGAAAAAACCCCTATAGTATTAATAAGAGAAAAAAAGTAAATGAAAAAAGATACCTCTTATTCTTTTCAATCTAAAAAAGGAATGGAAGTAACTTTTGAAGAACTCCATATACGGCACATTAATCTTTTAATAGATATTAAAAATAAGGAATTGAATAATTGGTTTTTAAAGATGGCAATTATCAATACCTTTGATGACTTAAAAATCTTCTTGAATAATCTTAAGAAAAATAAAAATAAATGCATAATTGCTATAAATGGAAACGAAATTATTGGTTATTTGAATATTTTTCCTTTAAACAAAAAAGAGACTTGCTTAAAAATATCTAAGCCCAAGTTGATTAAAAGCAAGTGTTCTTTAACCGATAAACAATTAACTTTAGGATTGATAAAAAAATCCATCTCAATAAAAGAAATCAAAACTTCAAGTTGGATAATTAATTCAGATATAAATAATGTTGACCTCATATCAAACGCAAGAGAATTAGGCTTTCAACCTTTAGGAGAGATAATCCTTTGGGATGGTTCTGATCTAAATAAACCTAAAAATCAAAATACCAATGCCTATACATTAATTAATGAATTCCAAAACATTAATAAACAAAATATATTAAAAATAGTTAATTTCATAAGATCAAATCAATCTCCCTTAATAAGAAATATTTTAGATTTTGATCAAGGCGACATTCTTAAAAGAAATAATTCTAAGAGTGGTGCCTTAATATATGAAAATTCAGTTTTATGTACAATTTTAAAAGATATTAATTATCAAAATGAAGAAATTTATACTTTAACTATTAGTAGATATTGGGATAAGAGATTCAATTCTATTTTAAAAGAATTTATAAAAAGATTTTTTGAAAAATCACCTGTTTCATATTTAAAAACCTATAAAGAAAATTCTCAATTAAATGTTTTTCTTGAAGAGTGTAATATCAAAGAAAAAAATCAAGAAATAATTCTTATTAGGAACACAATAATTAAGAATGAAGCCAAACAAGTAAATATAATAAATCAATCTTTGGAATCAATCTTTGAAAAATTAAGTCCACAAGGTAATCCATATCCATCTCCTTTTCCATTAAAAACAAAGTGAAATTTTGCAAACCCAAGCCCAAATCAATTTTGAGTTTGGATATAGGTTCCAAAAGAATAGGATTAGCTTATTGTGATCCCCTCTGCATAACATCAAATATACTTCCAGCAGTAAAGCGATTTGAAAATAATCAAGAGATTAAAATCATTAGAAATTACATAAATGAATTTAATTTGACTGGTTTTATTGTGGGTATACCGCTAGATGAGAAAGGTAAAATGACCACTCAAGCTATTGACTGTAAAAATTACGGTCAATTACTTTCAAATGAATTAAAGCTTCCATTTTCTTATGTCAACGAACATAGTTCAACTTGGGAATCTTCAGAAAGATTTGGAATAAAAAAAGATAAATCCGGATTAATTGATAGTTTTTCAGCAAAAATAATACTTGAACAATGGATCGAAGAAGGTCCTGAATTAGAAGAAATAGCTGGTAAACGTCAGATAAAATATTAGTATTAAAAAGGATAGATAATTTTTAAATGAAAGAAGCCAATTCAAATGATAATTATGATGCACAAACTCTTTTATTAAATGACTCAAATGGAAACGAGCTATTTTGTTATCTTGAACAATTAGTAAGTGTTGAAGGCCAAGAATATGCTTTATTAACGCCAGTTGATACACCAGTAAGTCTTTTTAAGATAAATGAAAAAGATGAACCTGAACTAATTGAGAAAATAGATAAAAATGAACAAATACTAAAAAATGCTGAAGCAGTCCTTCAAGAACATGATTTAAGACTTGTCAGATCAGCAGTTACATTAACAGTATCAGGAGAACTTGAAGAACCAATTTACGATGAATTAGAAGAAGATTACGTCGATGATGATAGTGAGAGTTATGAATTGCTAGTTAACTTTAATCTTTTTGACCAAGAATATGGCTTATATATACCACTAGATCCTTTTTTTATTGTTGGTAAATTAAAAGACAAAGGTGCCTTATTAGTTGAAGATGATGAGTTCGATAAAATTCAACCTTTGATTGAAACTGAGCTTGAAAAAAGTAGTTCTTAAAATAAATGAGATCTATCCTAAATATCAATTGGGATTCAAACTTACCAATATATAATATTTCTCAATCTGAGTTGCAAAAAAAAGGAATTAATTCTTTATTGCTAGACGTGGATGGGACTCTAGTAAATAGAAAATCAAATATGATCCCAAAAGCTGTAAAAAATTGGATCATAGAATCTAAAAAACTTTTCTCCTTATATCTAATAAGTAATAATCCATCAAAAAAAAGAATCGAAAAAATAGCGAAAGAATTAAATTTAAGTTATAAATACAATGCATCAAAACCTAGAAAAAAAGTAACTTTGTCTGCTATCAAAGAAATTGGCAGAGAGCCAAAAAATATAGCCATTATTGGCGACAGAATTTTTACAGATATTATTGTTGGGAATAGATGTGATATAAAAACAATATTAGTTAAGAGATTAAATAGAGATGGCCTGCCTATAAAATTTAATTTAACTTTGACAATAGAAAAATTAATTTCTCATTTTATAAAATGAAAACTTGGGTTATAAAAATTGGTACTAGTATTTTAAGAGGAACAGAGGAAACATCTACAGAAGAAGTTATTGAAAACCTTTCTAGATCCTTTACAAGTTTTCTTTCAAAAGGAAACAAGTTAATTTTAGTAACTAGTGGAGCCGTTGGATTAGGTTGCCAAAAGTTAAATATTAAAACAAGACCAAATGATTTAAGTACCCTTCAAGCTACTGCTGCAGTAGGTCAAGTTAATTTAATGTCCTTATACGATAAAGTATTTAATAAATTAGGTCTTAATATTGCTCAAATTTTAATAACTAAAGCTGATTTTAATTCACGAGAATCCTTTAATAACGCTTCTAAAACTTTAAAAAGATTAATCGATTTGAATGTTATTCCAATAGTAAATGAAAATGATACCGTAGCAAATGAAGAGCTTAAATATGGAGATAATGATACCCTCTCTGCTTTAGTTGCCTTGGCTATAAATGCTAACAAGCTTATTTTATTAACCGATATTGAAAATCTATACTCAAAAGATCCACGTAATAATAAAGATGCGCAACCTATTAAAGAAGTTCATAATAGTGAATTAAAGGAAATTAAAGATAAAAATATTCAAAACTCAAATAATGAATGGGGAACAGGAGGAATTTCTACAAAATTAATTTCTGCAGAAATAGCAACAAAAGGAGGAGTCGAAGTTCAACTAGTTGATGGAACTAATAAAAAAAACTTAATTGAAATATTTAATGATAATAAAATTGGAACTTTATTTTATCCAGTAGAAAAACCTATTGGAAACAAAAAAAGTTGGCTTTCACACGCAATTCAAACAGTAGGGAAAATTACTTTAGATGATGGCGCTTCTTTTGCAATTAAAAAAAAAGGTGCCTCACTTTTAGCGGTTGGTGTTAAGAATGTAGAAGGAAACTTTACGATTAATCAGGCAGTTAAAATCGTAAATACAAATGATAAAGAAGTTGCAAAAGGTTTAGTATCAATAAGTAGCGACAAATTAAGAAGTATCTTAAATAATAAAGAAAATAACAACTCCTCGATAATTGTCGTTCATAGAGATGTTCTTGCTCTCTCTTAGAAAAAATTAAAACTGAAAAATGCTTTTAAGTGATTTAGTTGATCTAATAAAAAAAGGAAATTCAAATTTTATTAGTGCCAATATTTTCGAAGATTTAAACATAGATGATGCTGCCTCATTAGATGCTGCAGTTAAACATCAAATATCTTTTTTAGAGGAAAATAATATCCTTAAAGAAAAATTAGATCAAACTAAAGCCTCAGCAATAATAACTACTAACAACGATGAAATCGTTAGTGCCCTAAAAAAACTCAATATATCTAACATAATCGTTAAAAATCCAAGAATTGCATTTGCAGAAGTATTGGATTATTTATATAAAACTATCAATTTCAAACCAGGAATTCATGCTTCAGCAGTTATAGATAAAACAGCAATAATTGGAGCAGATTGCCATATTGGACCTAATGTCTATATTGGAGAAAATACAGTAATTGGAGACAATAATCATATTCTTCCTGGATCATCAATTTTAGGCAATGTTCAAATAGGAAATAATAATATAATTCATCCTAATTGTGTTATTTACGAAAATACCACTCTAAAAAATAATTGTGTAATTAATTCAAATTCTGTTATTGGATCAGAGGGATTTGGTTTTATTCCTGAAAATGGCAAATGGGTAAAGATGCCGCAAAAAGGTGGTGTAAAAATAATGAGTTTTGTAGAAATTGGAACTAATTGTTGTATTGATAGACCCGCAGTTGGATTTACTTTTATTGATGAGGGAACAAAGTTGGATAATTTAATACAAATAGGTCATGGCGTAAAAATTGGAAAGAATTGTGCATTTGCAGCTCAAGTTGGTATCGCTGGAGGCGCAAATATTGGAGATGGTGTTATTTTGGCAGGGCAAGTAGGAGTCAATAATAGAGTAAAAGTTGGTAATAATGTCATTGCGAGTTCAAAATGCGGAATCCATTGTGACATTGAAGATGGCAAGGTAATAAGTGGTTTCCCCGCGATGGAAAATAAATCATGGCTAAGGAGTTCAAGTATTTTTAAAAAATTACCAGAATTAGCAAAAAAACTTAGACAATTAGACAAGCAATAATTTATTGTTCTATTAAACAAAAATTTAAATGAAGAAATATAAGATTGTTTTAATGTCAGGAGACGGGATTGGACCAGAGATTTCAGAAGTTTCAAAAAAAGTTTTAAAAAAGCTTTCAAAAAATCATAATTTCGATATTGAGATTATTGAAAAATTATTTGGAGGGATAGCGTATGAAAAATATGGTACTCCTGCTCCAGATGAGACACTAGATCAATGTAAAAAAAGTGACGCAGTACTTTTAGCATGTGTTGGAGATATTAAATATGATTCTCTTGCAAGAGAATTAAGGCCAGAAAGTGGGTTACTAAAGTTAAGATCTGCCCTAAACCTTTTCGCAAATATCAGGCCTGTCAAAATAAGAAAATCTCTATTAGATGCAAGTACATTAAAAAAAGAAATCGTTGAGCATGTAGATCTTATTGTCGTAAGAGAATTAATAGGAGGAATTTATTTTGGAAAACCAAGAGGCCACATAACAAATACAAAAATCCCAAAAGCTTTCAATACTATGGTTTATGATTCGAATGAAATAGAAAGAATAACCGAAATAGCAATAAAAATTGCTAACCAAAGAAATAAAAAAATATGTTCTGTTGATAAATCAAACGTTCTTGAGGTTAGTCAATTGTGGAGAGATACAGTTTTAAATATCACCTCAAAAGATAAAAATATATCTCTAAGCAATATGTACGTTGATAATGCAGCAATGCAATTAGTTAGAGATCCTGGTCAATTTGATGTGATTTTAACTAGTAATTTATTTGGAGATATTTTAAGCGACTTAGCCGCAATGTTAACTGGTTCTATTGGTATGCTTCCATCTGCTTCGTTAAACAATAATGGCCCAGGCGTTTTTGAACCTGTTCATGGTTCGGCTCCTGATATAGCTGGTAAAAACATAGCTAATCCTATTGCAATGCTTTTATCTGCTTCCATGATGTTAAAAATTGGATTAAATGAAGAAGAAGCTGCAGAAAATTTAGAAACTGCCATTGATAAAGTTTTATCAAAAGGATTTAGAACAGCAGATTTAGCTGATGGGTCTACTGAAGTTTTATCTTGCAGTGAAATCGGAGATAAAATAATTGATGAAATTTAAAAAAA
>QCQS01000035.1 GCA_003212115.1 Prochlorococcus sp. AG-455-E15
GAACAGTTATGGGGTTATCCTCCTCGTAGAGCAGCAGATTTAAGAGTTGTAGATGTATATGTAGCAAGATTACGAGGTAAATTAGAACCAGATCCAAGAAATCCAGAACTAATATTAACTGTTAGAGGAATTGGTTACGCATCTCAAAGAGTTGGTGAAACAGCAACATCTTTGGCAAGTTGAACCATAGTCTGATAATTTTATTAAATAAAACTAATATATTTAAATAAATTTTGTCTGAAATAAAAGAAGCACGTTTACAAAAAGCTAATTCACTCGTTAGTAAAGGATTTGCTTCTTATTCACAGAGTTTTAGGGTTTCAAATACTACAAAATTTCTTAATCAAAAATTTGATTATTTAGAAAATGGTCAAGAGGAAGACTTCAGTGTTTCTATTGCTGGAAGAGTCATGGCTAAAAGGGTAATGGGTAAAATTGCCTTTTTTACAATAAGCGATCAAGATGGTCAGATTCAGCTTTATTTAGATAAAAAAATTATTAACTTAAATTTAGAAAAACAAAAATTACTTTCTTTTGAAGATATCAAGGAACTAGTAGATATTGGTGATTGGATAGGTGTCTATGGAACTATTAAAAAAACAAATAAAGGTGAGCTTTCTATTAAAGTGGAGAAATGGGAAATGTTATCCAAATCATTACAACCTTTGCCAGATAAATGGCACGGATTGACTGATATTGAAAAAAGATATAGACAACGTTATCTAGATTTAATAGTGAATCCTCACTCTAAAAATGTATTTAAAACAAGAGCAAAATGTATAAGTTTTATCAGAAAATGGTTAGATAATAGAAATTTTTTAGAAATAGAGACTCCAATTCTGCAATCTGAAGCTGGTGGTGCTGAAGCAAGACCATTTATAACTCATCACAATACATTAGATATACCTTTATATCTAAGAATAGCTACAGAATTACATTTAAAAAGAATGGTTGTTGGAGGATTTGAAAAAGTATATGAATTGGGAAGAATTTTCCGTAATGAGGGGATAAGCACAAGGCATAATCCAGAATTCACCTCGGTTGAAATTTATCAAGCTTTTTCGGACTATGTCGATATGATGAATTTAACAGAAGAATTGATCAAGGATATTGTAGCTGAAGCTTGTGGATCTCTAATTATAAAATATCAAAATAAAGAGATTGATTTCTCTAAACCTTGGACAAGAATATCCATGAAAGATATTGTCAAAAAATATACAGGGATTGATTTTGATTCTTTCAGTGGAGACTTTCAAGCAGCAAAAGAAGCAGTTAAAAGTATAAATGTTGATTGTTCTGATAAAGTCAATACTATAGGAAGACTTTTAAATGAGGTCTTCGAACAAAAAGTTGAATCAAAACTTATAGAACCCACTTTTGTTATCGATTATCCTGTTGAAATTTCTCCTTTAGCTAGGCCTCATCTTGATAATAAAGAAATGGTTCAGAGATTTGAATTATTCATTGTTGGCCGCGAGCTAGCAAATGCGTTTAGTGAGTTGATAGATCCAGTAGATCAAAGAGAAAGAATGCAATTACAGCAATCTCTTAGAGATGAAGGAGATCTCGAGGCTCACTGTATAGATGAAGATTTCTTGAATGCTTTAGAGATTGGCATGCCGCCTACTGGAGGATTAGGCATAGGCATTGATAGGCTAATTATGTTAATTACAAATAGTGCATCTATTAGAGATGTAATTCCTTTCCCATTGTTAAAACCAGAAATAACTTCCAAAAAAAATGAAAAATTACCCTTGAATGAAGTAAAATAGAAAATTATTCCAATACGAAATTTTTTAAATGAGTGGTGAACGTGTTGGTTTCCGTTTCAAACACGCGGATGCAGTAGTAAAAAGAAATCCTCAGGGCCGATCAAGAAGAGGATGGGTTATTGAACCAGTAGAGCAAACTACAAGTAGAGGTACAAAAATGCCTGCGTACAAAATCCGCTGGAGAGATAGTGAGAGACCTGAAACAGTCTTACAGCATATGTTAATTGCAGATCCAGATCCTTCCCCACCTCCAAGTTCAGTAAGTTTAGATTAATAATTGCAATAATTCTGCGTAATAATTTCATCTTTTTAATGCAGAGTTGATTTCTTTTTTTATACTTTTTTGTTTTTCATCTTGTCGTTTATCATGTAATTTTTTCCCTTTGCCGACTCCAATAGTAAGTTTTATCCATGAGCCTTTTAAATAAAGTGATAATGGAACAATAGTCATTCCTTTTTTTTCAGGCTTTGAGGAAAGTTCCCATTCATGCTTTGCGGATGAAGTTCTTAGTAAGAAATTAATCGAAAAAGAAATTTTAAATTTGGAAGAATCTCTTCTAGAAACGAAATATTTAGTTACAGGAACGATCTTATTATCATCTCCAATATCAGCAGAGACTATTTTTTTTATTCTTGAAAAGGCTAAAAAATTTGAAGTCAAAATAGTTATTGATTTGAATTGGAGAGAGGTTTTTTGGGATCATTCAAGTTTTTCATCCGAAATTTGTAGAGCCGCGAGAGTTAATTTAATCAAAAAATTTTTAAATCACGCAAATGTTTTAAAGCTTGCTAAGGAAGAAGCAATTTTGTTTTTTGAGGATGAAAATCCCTTGCTAATATCTCAACAATTGTCTAACAGACCTGATGTAATAATAACTGATGGAAAAAATCCCGTTTCATGGTATATCAATGGATTGCAGGGAATTACTGAAACTCCTTCTTCACAAAAAATTGTTGATACAACTGGCGCAGGCGATGCTTTTCTTGCTGGCTTGATTTCAAAATTAATTTCTTCAGGCTATCCCTCAAATGAATTGGAGATAGAAGATTGTATTAAGTTCGCAGGAGTTTGCGGATTATTAACTTGTCTTGGTGAAGGTGCAATCGAGCAACAGCCATATTACGAAAAGGTTAATAAATTTTTAGGATCTCTTATTTCGTAGTGTCTTCCATAATTTTTTGCGTAACTAATTTCTATTTTCCAGAAATTATCAATAACTGGTTCTATTAATTCTGGCCATTCAATAACTAAAATAGCTTGTCTTTGTATTGCCTCTTCTTCTTCTGAAAAAAAAACTTCTTTTGCCGAAGAAATACTTTCTAACCTGTATAAATCAAGGTGGATTAGCGGAATTCTTCCGGAGTTATAGTGATGCGATAAAGAAAATGTAGGGCTTGTAATGTCCTCAGAGATTGATAAGCCTTTGGCAATCCCTTGAACAAATGAAGTTTTCCCAGCTCCAATTGGACCTTGTAATAAAACTATTGATTGAGGATTTAATTTGTGTGAGAGTTTTTTTCCTAAATTTAAAGTCTCTTTTAAATTTTCAACAAACACAAAATTACGCAAAAATCATTTATAGTTTAATAGAAAAAAGTATTTACTAGATATGGTTATCTCAAATTCAGTTAAAACCTCTACACCTAATTACGTTATTGCTGATATCTCTTTATCAGACTTTGGTCGTAAAGAAATTAAAATTGCAGAAACAGAAATGCCTGGATTAATGGCGCTCAGAGATAAATATCATATTGAAAAGCCACTAAAAGGTGCAAAAATAGCTGGAAGTCTTCATATGACTATTCAGACAGCAGTCTTAATTGAAACTCTTGTTGATCTCGGTGCAGAAGTGAAATGGGCTTCATGCAATATTTTTTCTACTCAAGATCATGCGGCTGCAGCTATCGCAAACCAAGGAATTTCTGTTTATGCAAAAAAAGGTGAAACCCTCGATGAATATTGGCAGTATACCCACTATATCCTTGATTGGGGCTCTGACTCTCCAAATATGATTCTTGATGATGGAGGAGATGCAACTGGATTATTGATACTCGGTAGTAAAGCAGAAAAAGATTTATCTGTTTTAGATAATCCCGGTAATGAAGAAGAAATTGCTTTATTCAATTCTATTAAGTCTAAGTTGGAAAATGATAGTGATTTCTATTCTAGAATTAAGAGTAATATCATTGGTGTAACTGAAGAAACTACTACAGGAGTTGCAAGACTTTACCAACTTCAAAAGCAAAATGCTTTACCTTTTCCTGCTATCAACGTTAATGATTCAGTAACTAAGAGCAAATTTGATAATTTATATGGCTGCCGAGAATCTTTAGTTGATAGCATAAAGCGTGCAACTGATGTGATGATTGCTGGGAAGGTTGCTTTAGTAATGGGTTTTGGAGATGTAGGTAAGGGTTCAGCTCAGTCATTACGTGGACTTGGTGCAATCGTAAAAGTCGCTGAGGTTGATCCAATTTGTGCTCTTCAAGCAGCAATGGAAGGTTTTAGTGTTGTTACGCTTGATGATGTTGTGAAAGATATAGATATCTTTGTTACGGCTACTGGTAACTATCAGGTAATAACACATGAAAATCTTCTCAAGATGAAGGATGAGGCTATAGTTTGTAATATTGGACATTTCGATAATGAAATTGATGTAGCTTCATTAAAAAATTATCCATGGGAAAATATTAAGCCGCAAGTTGATCACATAACTTTACCTAGTGGAAATAAAATTATTCTTTTAGCTGAAGGTAGATTAGTTAATTTAGGTTGTGCCACTGGACACCCAAGTTTTGTTATGAGTAATTCTTTTACTAATCAAGTATTAGCTCAAATCGAACTTTTTAATAAGTCAGAGCAATATGCTAAAGAGGTTTATGTTTTACCAAAACATCTTGATGAAATGGTAGCAAGATTACATTTGGATAAAATTGGTGCTAAATTAACAAAATTAACCAAAGAACAGGCGGATTATATTAATGTCAATGTTGATGGACCTTATAAACCAGAACTTTATAGATACTAAGATTGAGTTTAATTTTTGTAAATTTTCTTACTTCAATTCCAGATTACATAAGTTTGGCTGTTGAAAAAAATTCAACAATTGCATATCTTACTATTTGTCTGGCGATGTTTTTAGAAAATATAATCCCCCCAATCCCATCGGAAATAATAATGCCATTAGGTGGTTTTTTTGTTTATCAACAAAAATTAAATTTTTATATTTTAGTTTTTTGGGGATTGCTTGGAACTATTTTAGGGTCATTGCCTTGGTATTATTTAGGTAGATTAGTAAATGAAAAAAGACTTTCAAATTTTCTAGACAAAAAGGGAAAATATCTGGGTATATCTTCTAATGATCTAAATAAAAGTAAAAGGTGGTTTGAAAAATATGGAGTTTCCTTAGTTTTTTGGGGAAGATTAGTACCAGGCATCAGAACTTTAATTTCAGTTCCCGCCGGCATAGAACTTATGCCCTTAAGGAAATTTTTGCTTTGGACTACACTTGGTAGCCTGATATGGGTAGCACTTCTCACGTATTCAGGGTATTTGTTCGGTGAAAACTATTTAATTATTGAAACTTACTTAGATCAAATCAAATATGTTGTAAAACCAATTTTAATTTTAATTTTCTTATATTTTTTTATAAAAATACTTATTAGATTTTTGAAAAAAAATAGAGCCTAGAAAGGAATTTCAGTTGAGTTACTGTTGTTCGAATATTGATTATTATCAGAATCTTTTCGTGATCCTAGTAAGTTTAATCTATCTACCCTAACAACAGGTTTAAATCTATCTTCTCCTGTATTTTTATCTTTCCAACTATCAATTTTAAAACTTCCTGTAATTCCAATTAATGATCCTTTTTTTACATAATCTGCGGCTATTTGTGCTTGCTTGCCCCATATTTCTAAATTAAACCAATCTGGCTCTTCATCTCTGCTTCTTCTGTTAACTGCAATTGTGAAATTCGCTACGATGCTGCCTGACTCGAAATATCTGACATCTGGTTCTCGTCCTGCTCTGCCAACAAGGTTAATAGTGTTAATTTCCATAATTTTTTTTTTTTAATACTACTCATATTTTCAGGTTCTGCTCAAAGTTTTAAGTGCTATTCATAACTAAACGACAGAATTCCGAGAGCTTAGCAAAAAATAGATATATTATTTATTAAAAGAAATTCTTATTGTGATTTTTAACAGATTTAAATTTTCTAGAGATATTGGCATTGATTTGGGAACTGCCAATACTCTTATACACGTATCAGGAAAAGGCGTTGTTTTACAGGAGCCTTCTGTGGTCGCTATGGATTTAGAAGAAGGGATTCCATTAGCTGTTGGTAAAGAAGCAAAGTTAATGCTTGGAAGAACCCCTGGCAACATAAGAGCCGTAAGACCACTAAGAGATGGAGTTATCGCAGACTTTGATGCTGCAGAACAAATGATAAAAACATTTATTCAAAAATGTAATGAAGGCAAGGGGATAGTAGCTCCGAGAATAGTGATTGGTATTCCAAGTGGAGTTACTAGTGTTGAGCGAAGAGCAGTAAGAGAAGCTGGATTGGCGGGAGCCAGGGAAGTTCATTTAATTGATGAACCTGTTGCAGCAGCAATTGGGGCATCATTACCAGTAACTGAGCCGATTGGAACAATGATTGTTGATATTGGTGGAGGTACTACTGAGGTTGCAGTATTAAGTTTAGGGGGAACTGTATTGAGTGAATCTGTTCGAATAGCAGGCGATGAAATAAATGAGTCAATTGCGCTATATCTTAAAAAAGTTCATAATTTAGTTGTTGGAGAGAGAACTGCAGAGGATATCAAGATTAAAATTGGATCTGCATTCCCAGATGATGATTTTGATAAAACAACTTTAGAGGTTAGAGGTTTACATCTTTTATCTGGTCTACCTAGGTCAGTCACTTTGACATCAGGAGAAATCAGAGAAGCCATGGCTGAAACACTTAGCAAAATAGTTGAAGCTGTAAAAAGAACTTTAGAGAGAACCCCTCCTGAACTTGCTGCAGACATAGTTGATAGGGGAATTATGCTTGCAGGTGGTGGAGCTTTAGTGAGAGGTATTAATGATTTATTGAGCGATGAAACAGGAATTTTTACTCACATAGCAGAAAACCCACTGCTTTGCGTAGTGAATGGTTGTGGAGAGGTTTTGGATGATTTTAAAAAACTCAAAAGAGTTGTTGATACTCCAGAATTTATAAGGAATGCTATAAGAGATTAATGATATGTTAGTTATCCGACGAATTTCTACTAGTCGTTGGTGGCATAAAAAGAAAAATTGGAAATTTTTTGCAATTTTTTTATTTTTGGTTTTTGTAAGAATATCAAAAGGAGCTTTTTATAAAGATTTTTATTATTTTATTTCAAAACCTTTTTGGCCTGGTCAATTTCAAAAAGAAATTGTTCTTGAAAGTATTGACCAAGAAAATTTAATAAAGTTAAATCTTCTTACAAAAGATAATATAAGATTGCGACGAATATTATCTCTTCAAGAATCGTCTAATTATAAAAATATTTCAGCTGCAGTTATTTCAAGAAAAACAGGGAGTTGGTGGAGACAAATAATTTTAAACAAAGGTTCAAAGGATGGAGTAGAAATTGGTAATATTGTTGTTGGCCCTGGGGGATTATTAGGGAGAGTAAAGACTACTTCTTTATTCACTTCGTCGGTAACTTTAATAACTTCTCCAGAAAGTAAGTTAGGCGTTTGGGTGGATAGACTTCAAATTAATGGATTACTTGTCGGTTTAGGAGATGATTATCCTACCCTAATACTTTATTCAAAAGATGCTGATATTAAAGTCGGAGATTTTATATCATCATCTCCTGCTAGTACGTTATTACCTCCAAATATCCCTATTGGTATTGTCCAATCGATAGATGAGACATTGAAATCAAAAAAAACGGCAAAAATTTCACTTTTAGCAAAACCTCATGTAATTGATTGGGTGCAAGTTTTGAAAGAAAATATTTAATGAATAAATTTTTTACAAGAAAATTATCAATAATAAGCTTTATTTTTATCCCAATTATTTTTTTATGGCACCCTAATTGGATTGGATTTTTAGGAGTTCAGCCATATTGGCCATTATTTTGGTTATTGCCTTGGTCAATGATTAATGGATCAATAAATGGATTAATATTTGGTTTGTTTTTAGGTCTAATTTTAGATTCTCTAACTTTAAATGAGAGTTTTACTCAAATACCAGGTTTAATTTTTTGTGGGTTTTTGTTCGGGAGAATTAAGTTTCATAGTGATATTTTCTTGGGACATTTTAGGTATGGTTTAATTTGTTCTTTTGGAAGTTTTTTATGTGGGACGCTTTATTTTTTACAAATTTTGTTTAGAAATTTTTCAGATAGTTATTCTCTAATGTATATTCCGATGATTAAAAATCTCTTAGCGGAAGTTTTTTTGACAGGTCTTTTTGCTCCTTTGATTTGCTCCCAACTTTTAAAAATTTTTAAATTTTCAAGAAGAAAAATATAGTAATAAATTTTGCCAGGAAGTAAAAGTGTTTGAAAAAAGTTTTATATATTTTTGAATAATTTAAAATGTTTGTAAACCTTAGGAATATCTCTTTGAGGGTTCGTAATGTTATATTTTTAATTGTTAGAATAAATATTCAATGCAATAATTCTTTGCCTTGAAATATCGAGAAATCTTTTTTAACTATGTCAAAAGCAAGAATTTTAGTTGTTGATGATGAACCAGCAGTATTGAAGGTATTAGTTACAAGGCTTCAACTAGCAGGATATCAAGTTTATTCAGCCACTAATGGCGAAGAAGCTCTTGAGTCTTTTCACAGGGATTCCCCAGATTTGATAGTTCTTGATGTTATGCTTCCAAAAATGGATGGATTTGCTGTTTGTAGAAGAATAAGAGCAGAATCAGTAGTTCCAATAATATTCTTAACAGCTCTAGAGGCAATTTCTGAGAGAGTTGCAGGTCTTGATTTAGGGGCTGATGATTACTTATCTAAACCATTTAGCCCTAAAGAGTTGGAGGCTAGAATAGCTACTATTTTGAGAAGAATGGGACCTACAGTATCGGTCACGGAAACCAAAGAAGTGCCTTCGGGTAAAGGAGTTAT
>QCQS01000036.1 GCA_003212115.1 Prochlorococcus sp. AG-455-E15
GAACTCGTATTGAAGATAGTAAGACAAAATTTAGTCAAGGATAATAAAGGTTGGATTTTAGATGGTTACCCAAGAAATTTATCTCAAGCAAATTCATTAAATGAAGTCTTAAATGAAATAAATCAACCTTTGGAATTAGTTTTTTATTTAGATATTCCGGAAGAAGTACTAATTAAGCGTTTGCTTTTAAGAGGTAGAAAAGATGATACGGAAGAGACAATTAGAACAAGAGTTGACATTTATAAAAAAACTACAGAACCATTGATTCAATATTTTAAAGATCTCTCATTGTTAGAGTATATTAATGCTGATAGAGATTTAAAAACCATTTCCTCTGATATCAAACAAAAAATGGCTTGATGATGATGTAGAATATAGTATTAACGTTTTATTTGTTAAACCCCTATGAAGGTCAGATCTTCAGTCAAAAAAATTAGTCCTGACGATCAGATCGTGAGGAGAAGAGGTAAAATCTATGTTATTAACAAGAAAAGACCTCGCAATAAACAGCGTCAGGGTTAAATTTCAACCCTTAAATTCAAACTTTTACTTATTCAAAACACGTGGCCAGGATTGCAGGAATTGACATACCTCGCGAAAAGCGAGTTGAAATTGCACTTACATACGTCTATGGAATTGGTTTAACGAGATCAAAGCTAATTCTTGCTAATACGGGTGTAAACCCTGATACTCGCGTCAAAGACCTTTCAGATTCTGATGTTCAAAAGCTCAGAGGGGCTTCAGAAGAATTCACTTTAGAAGGGGATTTGAGAAGAAAAGAGGGAATGGCTTTAAAACGTTTACAGGATATAGGGTGTGTAAGAGGAAGAAGACATAGAATGAGTCTTCCAGTAAGAGGTCAAAGAACTAGAACCAATGCAAGAACAAGACGGGGTTCTAGGAAAACAGTTGCTGGAAGAAAAAAATAAATAACTAAATCTATTTACAAATTGAAGTATTAAATTTAAACATCATGGCAGCTACAGTAAAAAAAACAGGTTCAAAGAAATCTAAACGTAATGTACCCAATGGTGTGGTACATATTCAAAGCACATTTAATAATACTATCGTCTCAATTACTGACACCTCTGGTCATGTAATTTCTTGGTCTTCTGCAGGCGCAAGTGGATTTAAAGGGGCTCGGAAAGGTACGCCATTTGCCGCTCAAACAGCTGCTGAGGCTGCAGCTAGAAGAGCACTTGATCAAGGAATGAGGCAAATAGAAGTACTAGTTAGAGGGCCTGGCGCAGGTAGGGAAACGGCCATAAGAGCTTTACAAGTGGCAGGATTAGAAATAACTCTAATAAGAGATGTAACTCCATTACCTCATAATGGATGTAGAAGACCTAAACGGAGACGCGTTTAGGTCTTAACCACATTCTCAACCCCCCCAAAAAAACTCTTAACCTCATTATTTTCCGTGTTGCAATACCAGATTGACAGAATCGACCATCAAATAGCAGATGATCGCTCCCAAACAGGAACTTTTTTAATTGGACCTCTAGAAAGGGGACAAGCTACAACTTTGGGTAATTCCCTTAGAAGAGTCCTCATGGGAGGACTTGAAGGGAGTGCAGTTACTGCAGTAAGAATAGCAGGAATTAATCATGAATATGCCACTATTCCTGGCGTTAGAGAAGACGTTTTAGATATTCTTCTTAATTGTAAGCAACTATCAATTAATAGTTCTAATCCAGAGCTCGAAATTGGCAGATTAGTAGCTAGTGGCCCAATGGAGGTGAAGGCGAATGACATCCAATTCTCCTCTCAAGTCGAAATTGTAGATGGCGAAAAACCAATCGCGACTATTCAGGAGGGTCATAATTTAGAGTTGGAAATCCATGTTGAAAGAGGTGTTGGATATAGACCTGTAGACCGTAAGAGTGAAGAGACAACTGCTATTGATTTACTTCAAATAGATGCTGTATTTATGCCAGTTAAGAGAGTGAATTTTACGATTGATGAAACTGCTGTAGCAGAAGGCGGAACGGGAAGAGAAAGATTAAAAATGGAAGTCGTAACAGATGGTTCAACAAGTCCTGACGATGCTATCGCTGAAGCTGCAAATCAGTTAATAGAACTTTTTCAACCCCTCGCTACTGTTACAATGGTTGAGGAAATTCCTGCAGAACCTGAACCATCTCCTGAAGCTCAAATTCCTCTGGAGGAACTAAACTTGTCCGTAAGAGCATATAATTGTTTGAAAAGGGCGCAAGTTAACTCAGTTTCGGATTTAATGGGCTTCAGCTATGAAGATCTTCTTGAAATTAAGAACTTTGGCTCTAAATCTGCAGATGAAGTTATTGAGGCTCTTGAGAGAATCGGCATTTCTATTCCACAAAGCAGAACATCTGTTTAACCATTTTTAAGATTATGAGACACCAACTTAGAATTCCATTATTAAGTAAACCTGCTGATCAGAGGAAAGCACTTCTAAGAGGTTTAACTACACAATTAATTAGGGAAGGTAGAGTAACGACCACAAAAGCTCGCGCAAAAGCTTTAAGAAATGAAGCTGAAAGAATGATTTCACTAGCCAAAGAGGGAAGTTTGGCTTCTAGGAGAAGGGCTATTGGATATATTTATGATAAAAAATTAGTTCATTCATTATTTGAAAAAGCAAGCGAAAGATATGGTGACAGAAATGGTGGTTATACCCGAATAGTCAGAACTGTATCTAGAAAAGGTGATAATGCTCAGATGGCCATAATTGAGCTTGTTTAAGTTCCTTAATAAAGAGGCTTTTACTAAAAAATAACTTTTGAAAAGGGTAGCTTTACTAGTCCAATATGATGGATCTCAATATTCAGGTTGGCAAAAACAAAAAAATGCAAGTACTGTTCAAGAAATTTTAGACAGAGCTCTTTTAAAGATTACAAATCATACAGTAAAGACTTTTGCAGCAGGCAGGACTGATGCTGGGGTCCATGCATCAGGCCAAGTAGTACACTTTGATGTTGATTGTGTTATTCCAGGAAATAGTTATTCCGATGTCTTAAATAGTCTTTTACCCTCAACAATTAGGATCTTGGAATCGGTTGAGGTTAAAGATAGTTGGCATGCATGCTATTCAGCAATGTATAGACATTATCGATATGTCATTAATAACAGTAAATTCCCTAATTTGTTTATCAATAATTGGTCATGGCATAGATATCAAAAAGTATTAGATGAAGTTTTAATGTTAAATGCATCCAAGACAATGGAAGGAGAACATGATTTTTTTGCTTTTCAGAAAAGTGGTAGTAATAGAACAAACTCTATTACAAACATAAAAAATATAGATATTAAAAGAGTAGAAGATTTGATTTTAGTTGATATTAAAGCTACTGGTTTTCTATATGGAATGGTCCGCTTAATCATTGGTCAACTTGTTTTGGTTGGAGAAAAAAAAATATCGCCAGAAATTTTTACAGATAGATGGGTAAATAAAAAGAAAAATGATGTTAAAGAATCTGCCCCCGCTAAGGGGTTATGTTTTGTAAATGCTGTTTATGAAGAAAATGTTTTTAAAAAGATTAATAACGATGATTTTTTCCCTATATTTTTAATTAAGGGTTTTTCTTAAGTAAAGTTTAATTAAGCTTATTTTTTGTGTAAATCATTCAAAACTGTTGTTTAATATTCCTCCAATAAGGTAGAATTTAAAATTAAAATTAAATCAATTTGCATAAATTTGGTAAATGAATAAAACTATTACTCCATCTTTAGAAACCATTGAAAGAAATTGGTTTTTAGTTGACGCAAAAGATAAAACACTAGGCAGACTTGCTACAGAAATTGCAACTGTATTGAGAGGTAAGAATAAACCAACTTTTACACCTCATCTAGATACTGGAGATTTTGTTATTGTAGTAAATGCCGAAAAAGTTGAGGTAACAGGTAAAAAAGCATCACAAAAGTTGTATAGGAGACATTCTGGAAGACCAGGAGGAATGAAAATTGAAAAATTTGAATCTTTACAAGAGAGAATTCCTGAAAGAATCATCGAGCAAGCTGTTAAAGGTATGCTGCCACATAACTCTTTAGGAAGACAGCAATTTAAAAAACTAAAAGTTTATAAAGGTTCTGATCATCCTCATGCTGCTCAGAATCCTGTATTATTAAATAGTTAATTTATCAAAATGAATAGTCAAATAAAAAACAAAGCAGTGTACTGGGGAACTGGAAGAAGAAAAACTTCAGTAGCTAGGGTTCGCTTGATTCCAGGAAATGGACTTGTAAAAATTAATGGTCGTTCTGGAGATGATTACCTAAACTTTAACCCTCTGCACTTAAATTCAATAAAAGCACCTTTGCAAACATTAGGACTCGAAAATTCTTATGATATTCTTGTAAATGTTTTTGGTGGTGGATTGACTGGTCAAGCAGATGCCATTAAGCAAGGAACAGCAAGAGCACTGTGCGAATTATCTCCTGATAATAGGAAACCTCTAAAAACTGAAGGCCATCTCAGTAGAGATCCTAGAGCTAAGGAACGAAGAAAATATGGTCTTAAAAAAGCGAGAAAAGCTCCTCAATTCTCTAAACGTTAAAGGAATTTAAATCATGCCAAAATCAGAAATACACCCAAAATGGTATCCAGATGCAAAAGTTATTTGTAATGGAGAAGTTGTAATGACGACAGGTTCCACGCAGCCTGAATTACATGTTGATGTATGGAGTGGGAATCATCCTTTCTTTACTGGAACTCAAAAGATTCTTGATACAGAAGGTAGGGTTGATAGGTTTATGAAAAAATATGGAATGGGTTCAGCTAATTCAGCCACATCAAAAGATCAAAAAGAAGAAAAAGATTCTAAAAAATAGAATTTTCAAAAATTAAGCAAAATTTCAATTGGAATACTCAACATTAATTGCAAGGTTGAAAACTGCTTCAGAAAGTTTTGAAAATTTGGAAGTACAGCTTGCTGATCCTGATATAGCTAATGATCCAAAGAAATTGGAAACCATAGCTAGAGAAAGGTCAAAATTGGAACCTCTAGTGATTGATTTTAATAAATTGCTTGATACTGCTAAAGAAATCGAAGACTCAAAAAATCTACTAAAAGAGAATAGAAATGATAAAGAAATGGAATCTTTGATAAATGAGGAGTTAATAACCCTTGAGGAATATAAGAATGAATTGATTCAAAAAACGACAATCGCTTTATTACCCAAAGATCCAAGAGATGAGAGAAGTGTGATGTTAGAAATCAGAGCCGGTGCTGGAGGAAACGAGGCTTGTATATGGGCGGGTGATTTAGCAAGAATGTATGAAAGATATGGACAAAAGGTTGGATGGTCTGTAAAACCTATTAGTGCTTCCGAATCAGATATGGGAGGATTTAAGGAGTTAGTTATCTCTGTTAAGGGAGAATCTGTATATAGTCAACTTAAATTTGAGGCCGGTGTACATAGAGTCCAAAGAGTTCCAGCCACTGAATCTCAAGGTAGAGTTCACACCTCTACTGCTACAGTGGCCGTTATGCCTGAGGCTGATCCTGTTGAGGTTAAGATTGATCCAACTGATCTAGAGGTTGGTACAGCAAGGTCAGGAGGTGCAGGGGGACAAAATGTTAATAAGGTAGAGACAGCTATTGATCTTCTCCACAAGCCTACAGGAATAAGAGTTTTTTGTACTCAAGAGAGATCGCAATTGCAAAACCGTGAACGAGCAATGGAAATTTTAAGAGCTAAATTGTATGAAATTCAATTAAAAGAAGCTAATGCAAAAGAGAGATCTCAAAGGCTTTCGCAGGTTGGAACAGGTGATAGGAGTGAAAAAATTAGAACTTATAATTTTAAAGATAACAGGACAACTGATCATAGATTAGGATCCAATTTTTCACTAGAGCCAATTCTTGCTGGTCAATTGGATGAAGTGATTGATGCATGCATAGCGCAAGAACAAAAAAGAATGATGGAGGATTTTAATAACGAAGTAAATTAAGATTTTATTTTTATTAGATTGCTATTCCTATTACGTATTTACTCCATTCTTTATGTTTGCCAGAGTCAATTTGTCTTGTGGCCTCAAAATTAAGATTACTAAGTGGACGATAAGGCTTGCGTTTTAAAGGCATATTTGCCTCTTCTGGGGTTCGGTTACCTTTTTGTACATTGCATCTGAGACATGCTGTAGTTACATTTTCCCAGTTATCTGTACCGCCTCTACTTCTAGGTAAAACATGATCTATTGATAAGTCATTACCCCTATAGTTACAGTATTGACAAGCATTATTATCTCTTAGAAGAATATTTTTTCTTGTTAAAGAAACCTCTCTAAAAGGGACCTTCACGTAGTAACGAAGTCTTATAACTGTCGGCAATTTTCTGCCACAATGGATTGAATATGATTTATCTTCCTCTAAGCTTTCTGCTTTACCTTTTATCATCAAAATGACAGCTCTGCGCCATGAAGTGATGTTTAGAGGTTCATAAGATGCATTTAAAACTAGAGTCTGGCCCATGCCAAAATACAATTTACATGTCATGCTAACTGTATATTTCAATAAGCGCATACAATTGTGCAAAGTTAATGCAAATTTGGCAATCTAACCAGCAATTTAATTTTGATAAAAATTCAATTTTTAAACAAGATATAGATCCAAAACAAAGAGCATGGATAGAAGTTAAAGGCAAAGCATTAGAGACAAATGTAAGACAATTAAGAACAAAACTAAGTAAAAATTGTCAATTTATGGCGGTTGTCAAAGCTGATGGATATGGACATGATGCAAAAGTAGTATCTGAATATGCTATTAAAGGGGGAGCTTCGGAATTAGGAGTTGCAACTTTAAAAGAAGGGATTAAGCTACGTTCTTTTGGAATTAAAAAACCAATTCTTATTCTTGGAAATCTTTACACAAAAAGAGATTTAATAATATCCTTTAAAAATGATCTTATGCCAACTATAAGTAGTATAAGAGAGTGTTTAGTTTGCAATAATATCGGGAAGCATTTTGGGTTGAAATTTTCTGTACATCTTAAGGTTGATACTGGAATGTCAAGATTAGGATTTGAATCTAATGAATTTGTTCAGGAATTTGAAAAAATAAAATCTTTTGAGAACATTTCAATAGAAGGAATATATAGTCATTTATCGTCCGCAGATGAAGAAAACGCATTAGATTCTCAAAGTATTACACAATTACAAAGACTGAAGTTTAATGAATTATTAAAGCAAATTAATCTTGATAGAAATAATAAAATTAAGATTCATTTGGCTAATTCTGCGGGAATGCTTCTTAACAAAGATTTTCATTTTCACATGGTACGTGTTGGGCTTTCTATGTACGGATACAGTCCTCTAGCCAAAATAGATAAAAATTTATTACTTAAACCAGCTTTATCGTTGAAGGTCAAAGTAGCTTTTATAAGAACTATTGATAAAGATGTAAGTGTAAGTTATGGAGGCAAATTTGTAAGTCATAGAAAGACTAAGTTGGCTGTATTAAGTATTGGTTATGCAGACGGCGTACCAAGAAATCTTTCAGGCAAAATTAATGTAATTCATAATAATAAATTTTATCCTCAAGTTGGATCTATAACTATGGACCAAATGATGGTAGACATAACAGAATCTAATGAAATTAAAGTTGGCAGTACCATGGTATTACTAGGATCTAGTGGAGATAAAACAATTTCTCCTCTTGAATGGGCAAGAAAATCTAATACTATCCCTTGGGAAATTCTTTGTTCTTTTAAAAATAGATTACCGAAAGTTCAAGTAGATTAGACATTTCGATTAAATAAAAAATTTTGAATGTTTGCATAAAAATTGATAATGTATAAGAACTGGAGAGGTGGCTGAGTGGTTGAAAGCGGCTCCCTGCTAAGGAGTTACAGGAGGTAACTTTTGTCGAGGGTTCGAATCCCTCCCTCTCCGTTTTAATGAATTCCTACGCAGTTAATATTAGTCATAAACTTGCGTTATAACTGCGATTTATACAGATATAAGGTCTTATCTCGTCTGTTCCAATAGAGGTTAAATCCAAATTTTGTTGTAGGGAATATTTTGGGGAAATCACAAATTCACCAATAAACTGGTCTAAACTTATGCTTTCCCTTGTTTTTAGATCCACTCTTAAGCTCTCTCTCTCCGCAATTGGTTTTTCAAGAAGGTTAATAAGACGCAAAACTTAGCAATATAAAGCAAAATCTATCCTTTCTTTCGGTGTCTACTTTTGCCTAGTGTTGCCACAAATTTTTATTCAGATTTCCTCTCTCTCCATTATTTATTTAGCAAATTTTTAACTAATATATATTTTAAAACAAATCAAGATTAATATCTTTAAGGTCATAAATAGAATTTAAAATCAAGTCAGCGCCTGCATTTTTAAGATTTGTTTCGTAAGAATTACGTTCTTTTGATCGAGAATTTAAATGTAAATGAGGGGGAGCTATTCCGATACTTATGAATTTCTGAGATGGTATTTCCTTTCTAGCGTTTATAACTGTATTTATATCTGCAATAGTATCTCCTACATATGCAATGGGAATATTTGATTTGCCAAGTTTATCTCCAATAAGCTTTTTGGATAAGTTAATAAAACCTTTAGGATCAGGCTTGTCAGGGGCATCTCCCATAGATATTAATGGTGGAGATTTTAGTCCAAGTCTTTTTTCTAAAACAAATTTTGCAGAAGCGGATTCTGCACCACTAACAAAACCCCAGATTATTCCATTACGTTGAATTAAATCAAAAAACTTTTTATCAACTAATAACTCCTCATTTATTATGTAACCAGACCAATA
>QCQS01000037.1 GCA_003212115.1 Prochlorococcus sp. AG-455-E15
GTTTTTCTGTTTCCGGAAAAGATGCCAGAAAATTTTTGAATGGAATAACTACTGGTAATATTCTTAATTCAGAAAATAAAGTTATTAAAACTTGTTGGTTAACTCCAAATGGAGTTTTAAGGTCATTAATTGAAATTATTTTTTTAGAAAGAAACTTAGAAGTAATTATCTTGGCGGGTAACACTAATGAAATAATTAATTACTTTAATCAAATAATTTTTCCAGCGGATGATGTTCTTCTAAGTGAACCTTTCTTAATAAATAGAATTCAGGAAATTGATGAATCATGTTCATGGAGAACTTACCAGCCTATTTTCTTCAAAATAGAAGATAAAGAATTTAAAATATATAAAAATAAGCTAAATTTACTAAACCCTAATGATTTAAAACTTTGGAAGATTAATCAGGCAATACCCTCTTTAGAAATGGAAATTAACGGAAAAAATAATCCTCTTGAGCTTGGATTAAAAGATCTTATAGATTTTAATAAAGGTTGTTATTTAGGACAAGAAACAATGTCAAAAATAAAAAATGTTTCGTCTTTAAAACAGGAAATAAGAATTTGGAAATCATTTGAATCTAATCTGAATTTAGACGTTGAAGATAAAAATTTATATATAAATTCTGCTAAAGATATTTCTGTCGGCAAAATAACTAGTTTTTTCAAATCAGATTCTCAAATAAAAGGATTAGCAATGATAAAAAGAAAATATTTAGAGGAAGGAAGTTATTTTTTTTCAGAAATGTTTGGAAAAATTATTATAAATAAATCTGTAGGATCAATTTTTCTTTAATCGATTTTTGATTAAATATTCTGCAATTTGTAGAGTAGCAAAACAATCATCTTTGTTATATTGGATAATTTTCTTTAAAAATATTTGGTTTTCTGTAATTTGATATTGCTTCCACCAATAAAGTGCTTTCGAGCCACTTACATTTTTCTGCATCCATTCAAATCCAAGCCAATTAGAAACAGTTTTTAAGCCATAGTTTTTTAGTGGTAATATCCAAGACTTTCTTATTAAGGTATGTAAGTCAATAAATCTAGAGGAAAGTGAATCAATTTCTTCAAAACTAAAATTTAGTTCTTTAGCAATATTAATTATTGATATTTTTTCAGTTTCTCCGTAATGTAAAACTGGCCATTCCTTTTGTGAAAAAAGTAATTCAATAATTTGCCTGTAAGATCCTCCTTTATTGTTTTTAAAATTTAAGATTGGTTTATAAATAAGATCTTCTTTTTTTATAGAAAAATTATTTACTTTTAAAAATCCATATAAAAAATCATGTTTTTCATCTGGATTTGACTCAATATCAAATATATAAAATCCAGAATATATTTTTTCTAATAGATCTTCCGAATTATTTTTTTTAGAGATGAAATATGGTTCTCCAGAGATATATGCTTGTGCTTGCTTTACAAATATGGATGCTTTTTCATACTTCTGATCTTTGAATATAGATAATTTCTCTCCAAGTTGTTTTTCGCTATAAGAAGCTAATGTTTGGGTATCAGATATTCCATTTGTTATGAGTAATGAGGCCGTTTTGGACCCTATTCCATCTATATCTGTTAGATATCCTTTTTCTTTTGCTTCTTCGTCACAAAATTTTTGCCAGGAACAAATAGTACATTTTTTTCTATCTTGAGTTATTGCTGGTATAGATCCCTCCAAGCATTCATTCAAATTAAATAAAACATTTAAAACTTTTTTTCTTAATTTTTTATTTAAATAAATTTCTTCAACTTTAACTTTTTTATCAAAAGTTGAAATTACTAATCCTTTCTCAATTGTAGATTCTTGAAAAGATTCCAACAGCATAGAACAAAAAACTAAGTCGAATAAATGTTCTTTAGTTGTTTTGTGGCCTAACTTATAAACTGCAGGTAAATATTTATATTGACCCCATTTACTCTGACCTTTAGTCTTTACAAGTAATTGTGGACGTATCTCTGCGTTGATATTTTGGAAAAGATTCCCTTTGATTTTGAATCCAATTACCCCTTGATAACCATTTTCACAGGCTTTTAATCCTGTATATATTTCACCATTACAAAATTCAGAGAAAATTTGAAACTGATTAATTTTATCTATAGCTTTATGGGGTGACCAAACTTCATAAGATTTTTTACCCTTAAAATCGAGCCATGCTTTTCTTTTGCATCTTGTAAAACTTTTTAAATGAAGAGAATTCAAATTTTTTTTAAGGGCGGTTTTAAAATTTACTCATATAAATTAGTATAGATAATTAAAAGGAATCAAGGAAATTTGAAATTTGACAGCTGATAAATTAGATAAGGTAAAATTTGGAACTGATGGTTGGAGAGGAATTATTGGTTTTGACTTTACCCTGTCCAATCTTTCAAGAGTTGTTGTCGCTGCATGTCAGGAATTGCATTATCAATACTACAAAGAAGTTAATTCAAAGAAAATTATTATTGGATATGATCGTAGATTTATGGCTTGTGAATTCGCCAAGCAAATAGTGCCTTTTGTAAGAGGATGTGGTTTCGAACCGATCTTATCTGATAGCTTTGTTACAACACCCTCTTGTAGTTTCTTTGCCAAAGAAGTCGGTTGTCTTGGAGCGTTAGTAATTACAGCAAGTCATAATCCATATAATTGGCTAGGTCTGAAAATAAAGAGCTTTAATGGATGTTCTGTTGACGAATCTTTTACAAGTGAAGTTGAAAAAAGATTAATGCTTGGAAATTCAATTGAAAAAATAGATGGTATTAATCAATTAGTAGATATTAAGAAATTTCACTTAGATAGAATTAAATCCCTTTTTGATATTGATTATATTTCCAAGAGATTAAAAAAAATGAAATTGAGAATTTTTGTAGATTCTATGCATGGTTCAGCTGCAAATTGTATGGCTGAGATTTTTGCTTCTAATGATTTAGAAGTTATTTCAGAAATCAGGAAAGATGCCGATCCTTTTTTTGGAGGAAAACCTCCTGAACCTCTTTTGAATTATGCAGATGATCTAAAACAAACACTAGTGAAAAATTCAACAAATGAAGTGAAAACTTTAGGAATTATATTTGATGGTGATGGTGATAGAATTGCGGCAATTGATGAAAAAGGAAGATACTCTAGTACTCAAGATTTACTCCCATACTTTATTAGCTATTTAGGCGAAATTAAAAATAATTCTTATCCAGTTTTAAAGACTGTTAGTGGTTCAGATATTATTAAAAATATATCAGAGAGTCAAAATAGAGATGTTTTTGAACTTCCAGTTGGCTTTAAATATATTGCTGAAAAAATGATTAAAGAAAAAATATTTATTGGAGGAGAGGAATCTGGTGGAGTTGGTTTTGGTGACTTTATGCCTGAAAGAGATGCTCTATATGCAGCTATGGTTTTATTAAATGGAATTGCTGAAAAATCTCAATATTTATGTGAAACCTTAGATCAAATTCAAGAAGATTTTGGGCCAAGTTTTTATAAAAGAATTGATATTAAATTTCCAAATCAGTCAGAAAAAAATAATGTAAAAGAATTTATCCTAGATAATGTTCCTGAGAATATTAATAATCACAAGTTAAAAAGTATCTCAAAAATCGATGGAATAAAGTTGAGAATTGATAATAATTTTTGGCTTCTTTTTAGGTTTTCAGGAACGGAACCTCTTTTAAGGTTATATTGTGAAGCACCAAAAGAATCTTATCTAATTGAGGTATTAGAGTGGGGTCAAGAATTTATAAATTTGGCAGGAAAATAATGATGAAAAATTTATATTTAGCGAGTAAGAATAAAGGTAAAATTGAAGAATATAAGAAATTGCTTGCTGGAGTTAATTGTAAATTGTTACTCCAGCCAGAATCATTAGAAGTTGAAGAGGATGGACTGACATTTAGAGATAATGCAATTAAAAAAGCGAGTGAAGTTTCGAGAAAAACGAATAATTTTTCAATAGCAGATGATTCAGGAATTTGTATTGAAGCACTAGGTGGTAAGCCTGGCATTTACTCATCTAGATATGCAGAAAATGATCAGAAGAGAATTGAACGAGTTTTAAGAGAACTTGATGGTGTTCAAAATAGAAGTGCTTTCTTTATTGCTAATATTTGTGTTTGTTCCCCAAATGGTGAAGTGATTATTGAATCTGAGGCCAAATGTCATGGCAATATAATTTTGAACCCCAGAGGAAAAAGTGGTTTTGGGTATGACCCAATTTTTGAGGAGAGTTCTACCAGATTAACTTTCGCAGAAATGAATAATGATATTAAAGACTCTTGTAGTCATAGAGGTAAAGCATTAAAAAAAATTATTCCAGATTTAATTGAAATTTTTTCATAAATTCAATTAACCCAAGATCCATGAAGGCCATGAGGGATTGAAATGGGTAATTCATAAACAGCTAATTCTTTTAAGTCTTTTGCGTCTAATATCACTAAATCGCTTCCTCTTCTTTCTCCGTTCCATACAAGTATAAATAAAAATCCTTCATCTTCATTTGAAGATTTTTCTGATGGAACCATAATTGGTTCACTAACAAATCCACTTGGACCTGCTGACCAAGAAATCTCTTCCTTAGAAGTTAAATTTATTTTTTTTATTGCTTGAAGTGGAGCGTTACCCAGCTTTTGAGATGTGCTTGCCATCCAACTAAAAGTTGCTTTTAATCCTAAGTTTCTAGGATTAACTACAGCAAATTCACAACATTGCTCACTGAAAGTTTCAAGTTCACAAGTTTTTGTCTTTAGATCGATAATTGATCTTTTCAGTTTTCCTTCTGGATATTTATCAAAATCAATATCCCTAAAATTCTCGTCCGGACCAACTGATGGGAAATCATCATAAAAAATACTATCTAATACGATTTTGGAATCTTTTTCAAATGCATTTACATGATGAAAAACGAATCCTTCTGGAGCATCTATTGTTAAAGGAGGCTGTCCCCTAAATAATCCACTTTCTCTGGGGATAATAAAAAACTTTGCTTTTTTATTTGGGTTTGACTTTAGACATTGTGCTGCTCCTCTTTGACCCATAACAAATGGAAGAGGATTGAAATCAATAGCATTCTGTAAAAATATTGCCCAATTAGTTGTGATTGCGAAATCATGAAGGAATGCAAAGCCATTAAAGGTATCTTTTCTGTCAAAAATGAGTTGTCCAGAATTTGTACCAGCATTATCAAATTCCATTAATCTGATGGTACTTTTTGGCCCGGTTTGTACTCCAAAAGTGACTAAAAGTTCTGAAGATGCATTTGAGTTTAGGTCTGTTTTGGGATGAGCGCTAAATGCTTCGTTAGGCTTGAGTACCCCTTTTAATGTTGTTAAACCAATAGTGTCAAGACTATCAGGATCCATTGCATGTGGACCTGCTGCCTCCCATAATGCGAGGATTTCATCTCCTAATTTAATGACATGTGTATTGGCGATATTCTTGAATTTTAGATCTAATGCGTTATTTAAAATTCCTCCATTTTTTTGTGTTCCAAAAACACCTCTATAAATAAATTTATCTACTTTTTCTTCTTCCAAATAGCCTTTAGTTTTAACAAATCTATTTGTTAAGAAGGGCTGACCATTTTCGAATTTTATGGATGTTATCATTCCATCACCATCAAATGGATGATGAACCCATTGTCCACCTCTCTCTAATATCCCTGGTCCATTTCTTAATAATGTTCCATTTAAATTTTTAATATTATTACCTTTGCTAATTTTTAGAGGCTCCTTGGTTAGCTCCTTTTCTACATTTTGATACGCACTCGACCAATCTTCTTTATTAAAACTTTTAAATTTATAAATTTTTTTATCTTGTAAATTAGTCACAACAAAGTAATTACTTTGTATATTTTCGCCAAAAATCAACTGAATTGTGGCTGATTAGAAAAAATTCCTATTTTATTGTTTCTCTAACATTCCTTTACTGCTTGGAATTGAATCAGATCTTCTTGGATCTATTTCGGTAGCCATTCTCATTGCTCTTGAAAAAGCTTTAAAGCACGCCTCAACTATGTGATGTGAATTGCTACCTCGTATTTGATTGATATGCAGAGTAATACCGCTGTTATTTACAAAGGCAATAAAAAACTCTCTTACTAGTTCAGTATCATAATTTCCTATTCTAGGGGCTTTCAGTTGAAGATCATAAGATATATGCGGTCTACCAGAGCAGTCTAAAGTGACTTGAACTAATGCTTCATCTAATGGGGCAAAGAAATGTCCAAATCTGCTTATTCCTTTTCTTTCTCCCAAGGCTTTTGAAAATGCTTTGCCTAATGCGATTCCAACATCTTCATTTGTATGGTGATCATCAATATGGGTATCTCCAATTGCTTTTATTTTTAAATCGAACAAACCATGACTGGATATTTGATGAAGCATATGATCCAAGAATGGAATCCCAGTATCAATCTCAGAAATTCCATTTCCATCTAAGTTTATAAATACAGAAATATCTGTTTCATTCGTTTTTCTTTTTATTTCAGATTGCCTTAAAGATGACATTTTTATGCAAAATACTTAGTTTACATTCCATTAATGCAGTAACCCGCATCAACATAAATTGTTTGGCCTGAAATGCCGCTAGAGAGATCACTTAATAAAAAAGCAGCTGTATTACCTACTTCTTTTTGAGTGACTGTTCTGCGTAAAGGAGCCTTTTCTTCAACATTGTGAATCATATCTAAAATGCCACCTATAGCAGAACTCGCAAGTGTTCTTATAGGCCCAGCACTTATTGCGTTAACTCTGACTTGTTTATCGGGACCAAGTTCTGCAGAAAGATATCTTACTGAAGCTTCTAAAGCTGCTTTAGCAACTCCCATCACGTTATAGTTAGGAATCGCCCTTTCTGAACCCAAATAAGTTAATGAGACAACTCCAGCACCATCACTAAAAAGTGGTTTTGCTGCTTTACATAAAGGTGCTAACGAATACGCACTTATATTAAGAGCCCTATCAAAACCCTCTGAAGTGGTAGCACTATAATCTCCAATCAATTCATCGCGTCCTGCAAATGCTAGGCAGTGAACTAATCCGTCAATTTGCCCCCAATTATCTTTTATATTTTTAAAGATTTCTTCAATTTGAGCTGGATTTTGAACATCAAGAGGCAAAAATAACGATGGTTTTAAAGGTTCAGTTAGTTCTCTAACTTTAGATTCGAATCTTCCCTTATCATCAGGCAAATATGTGATTCCAAGTTCTGCGCCAGCTTTTGAAAGTTGTTGAGCAATACCCCATGCTATTGAACGATTGTTGGCAATTCCTGTAACAAGAATTTTTTTGCCAGTTAGATTTAGAAGCATTTTGTTTATTATTTCTATTATTCTCCTATATAAAAGTACCTATCTTTACGGATTACTGCAAAATATACAATAATTTTCAAATATCAAAGAATTTCTAATTTGAACATGGTCAGAACAAATTCTATGGTTTTGGAATTAGGTTTTCGATTACCTAATTTCCAAATGTTAAATGCTAATTCTTCAAAAAATGAATATTTTAATTCTCAAAATCTAGATAATCGGCATTTACTTTTAATGTTTATTTGTGCCCATTGCCCATTTGTTAAATATATTGAGAATCAAATTTTCACCTTAAGTAAAGAAATTGAAAATACAGTTCAAACAGTTGCAATCTCTAGTAATGATATTGTCACTCATCCTTCAGATTCTCCAAAAAATTTGAGATTACAAGCACAATCACAGGGATGGAGTTTTCCATATCTGTATGATGAAAATCAAAATTTTGCTAAGGAATTAAAAGCGGCTTGCACCCCAGATTTTTATCTTTTTTCAAATGAAGGAAATGGCGATTTTTTATTGTTTTATCATGGCCAATTAGACGATAGTAGACCAGGTAATGACATCCCTCTATCTGGAAAAGATTTGCGCTCTGCTGTAAAAGATTTGAATCAAGATAATTCTTATCCTTCAAATCAGATTCCTTCTTTAGGTTGCAATATAAAATGGACTCCTGGCAAAGAACCGAGTTGGTTTAAGTGAATTAAAATGTTTTTTTACCCATTCAAATCTGGTTTAGGGTTAATATGTTCACTATGCAAATACCTCCATTTACTTTAGATAGGCAGTTCCAAGAAATTGGCTCTGAAATTGAGAGTGAGGTTTTTAAAGTTTTAAAAGGGGGCCAGTATATTGGTGGGCAAGAGATTGCTAAATTTGAGGAGAGTTTTTCTAATCTGATTGGTGTTAAAAATACTATTGGATGTAATAGTGGAACTGATGCTTTAGTTTTGGCTTTGCGCGCATTAGATATTGGCGTGGGTGACGAAGTTATTACCTCATCTTTTAGCTTTTTTGCCACTGCAGAGGCTATTAGTGCAGTTGGTGCTAATCCTATTTTGGTAGATATAGATCCTGAAACTTATCTAATTAATACTGAACTAATAGAACAAGAAATAAATTCTAATACCAAGGCAATTATGCCAGTTCATCTATTTGGGAACGCAGTGAATATGACCTTTATAAAATCATTGGCCAACAAATATAACTTAAAAGTAATCGAAGATTGTGCTCAGGCAACATGCACAATGTGGGAAAATTCCAAAGTTGGTAGTATCGGTGATATAGGTTGTTTTAGCTTTTTCCCTACTAAAAATTTAGGAGCTGCTGGAGATGGTGGAGCAGTAACAACTTCAGATCAGAAGATTGCAAAAAAAATTAGAGAATTAGCTGTTCATGGTA
>QCQS01000038.1 GCA_003212115.1 Prochlorococcus sp. AG-455-E15
TTAAGTTCTTTTTTTACTTCTTTTTCTCTCTCTTCAAGATGTTTTATTTGAGCTTTAAAAGCATCTTCAAGTCTTACTTTTTGTTTTGTAATTTCATCAAGCTCTTCTTGATGTTGGTTTTTCTTTAACTCCTTCATTTCACTATCGGAAATAACATATACTGGGCGATATGAAGGTGTTTCAAAAAGAAGATCAAACATTGAATACATAAGTGACCTTTGAATTAGTACAAACTCAATATCTGATAATTCTTTGAAATATGAAAGGATAAATACCGAAGATATTGATACGGCAAATACACCGAATTTCGGTTTACCTAACTTAACCGCCCAGTATTTACCGATCAAATTTCAAGATATGTTTTAAAGTATTTAGGAAATGATTCTAAAGATCTAAATCAAAAAATAAAAATGGATTTAAAAATTACTAAAACATTAGTAATACCATCCAACGAAATTAAGTGGCGATTTTCCAGATCCTCCGGTCCTGGAGGACAAAATGTAAATAAAATTGAAAGTAGAGTAGAGATTATTTTTAATTTAGAAGATTCCAAAGTATTAAATGATTATCAGAAAGAAATTCTTAAGAGAAACTTGAAAACCAAATTAGTGAATAATAGCTTACGTTTAGCGGTTCAAGAACACAGAAATCAATTATTAAATAGGCAGCTAGCTTTAATGAAATTTAGTTTAATCCTAAAAAATGCTTTAAATAAACCATTTAAATTAAGAAAATCTACACAACCCACTAAAGCATCACAAAAGAAAAGAGTTGAGGTTAAGAAAAAACGTGGCGAATTGAAAAAAAGTAGACAAAATGAAAAAACGTATCAAATATGAATAAACTAAATAAATATTTTCCTGGCAGATTGCAATTAAACATGTGATAAATTTAATTTAATTTTTGGTTTATTGAATTTAACTAATGATTTCTGGTTAATAGACTCTAATTTTGTAGGGGTGATGCGTTTCTACAAAGATAATGATCATTCTGATGAATCTATTGATTATATGTTTATTGAAGAAGGAATTATTATGGGAATACATGGAGAAAATCCTCCATTGATGAAAACTAGAAAAAAAATTTTTATAGAAGAAGCAAGATTATTGTGGCAAAAATTGTTAAATGAAGGTTGGCAAAAAACTAATAAAAAATGGTGAGTTGATTTTACAAAAACTTTTTTAATTTCAGAAAATAAATGAACCTTTAGGGTATAGCCTGGAAATTTTGTTCTGTTGTAAATATTTCTTTTTTTTGATGTCGTTTTCATATCTTCTTAACATCATTAGATAGTTTGTCACTCCAAAAATTACTAAAAAGATAATAAATCTTATTCCTGCCTCAAAGTTCATATGAGAATTAAACTTTATTTTAATCTGACAATTACTAATCAAAAATCAATCGGTATTTATATCTAATTAAAACCTCTAAGGAAATTTTTTTTTGATTTTAGTGAATAAAAAATACATAACAAAAGTAATATTAAAATTGCACTAAAGCTTCCGATTGGGTTTGGAATATTTTGTGTAAAAGGACCTGCTAAAAAAGAAGGTGTATTTTCTTTGAATTCTATTAATCCGTTATTTACAAAAAACCAAATACCCACTAGTCCCCCATGAAGTCCTATGCAATTCCATAGAGAACCTTTGTCTCTAATTTTGACTAATGATAGAAATATCCCAAGTAAAATAAATCCTAAACGTAATCCTATTATGTTCCAAAATATATCATTTGATAAATTATGGACAAAGCTAAAAACTATAGCTTGTAAAGCTATTGATATTTTTGTACCGTATTCAAATTTTAGTTCTTCTAGTAACCATCCTCTAAAAATTATTTCCTCTGCGAATCCAACACCTAATCCCAATATAATAGAATTTAATAATATTATTGGTGAGAATTCACCTATCCAATAAATATAATTATTTTGCAATAGTGGTATCAGAATTAGAATTATTAAAACTAAGGAAAATAAGATACCTTTAGAAAAATTGACAAAGTTTTTTAAAAATTTGTCTTTAGTTATCCCAAGAAGTACCCAAGCACTTGATTTGTTGTGTTTGATATAAAACCAATATGGGAGTAAAAAGATAAAAAGAAAAAAAGTAATAATAGTTCCAATTAAGGATAAATTTTCTTCGTCAAAATTAAACAATAAAAGTGGCTGAGATAAAGCCCAGCCAATGCCATAAAGAATTGGAATAAAAAATATAGTGGATAAAAATCTTGGTCTTAAAAGAAAAAAACTTTTAATTAATATCATTAAATTTTTCATTTTAGTTTGAATATTAACCCCAGCCTTTGCCTTTTATTATTCTAACTACTTGTTCAAAAAGTTTTAGCTTTTTCTTTTTACTATAGTTTATATTTTTTGAAAGATCAGATAAGTCTTTATAAAATTGCCGAGTTATTTTATCTTCTTTATCACTAGGCCATAGTAAGTCTGACCCCTCTTCATATTCTTCTTTATATCTTTTTTTATTCAAATTTTTTTTATATCGTAATAATTTAAATTTTACTTATTGCAAATGCTTAAAAGTGATGTTTATTAAATTTGTTTATTTATTTAAAATTTATGCTGATTAATCTTTCAACTTTAATTTTTACATTATTATCTCCATTGCTTATTTTTGCAGTAATAGTATCGGTTTATTTATTTCATTAGGAAGTATTTAACAAATGAAATTAATTATTTTAAGGGTGTATTATGCCTACTTTTTCTAATACAAATGATAAAACTGCAATTACGGCCATTACTGTTAAGATCTTGTTCTTTTTGATGAAATCCATAATGCATATTAATAATCTATTTATTAAATTCTTATATAAAATAATAAATAATTAAAATTATTATAGCAATTAGAATGGAACCCATATATGTAGGTGATTTACTTCCCTCAATAGCTTCTTATAAAAAGATAATTGAAAAATATGATAAAGGTATAAAGGAAGGGGACTTTTATGATGAACCTATAGGCGGAAATTTCAATTACCCTGATTGGTAAATATGCTTACTACAAAAATAACTTTTGCCTTGGCAGATTGGATTAGAGAGTGGCGTCAGTGCCGGGATAAGAATCCTTCTATTGATGAGTGTGTAAAATTTGTTCAGTGGAAATTGGAAGATTATATACTTTCTGATAGTGATAAAAGAATAATTGAATCTATTTTGCTCTACGAATCTGAATAACTAAGAGATTATAGACTTTATTATTTATATTTATCTATAAAAAACAAAGGATCATTAAAATCCTCTTACAAATTAAGAAAAAAGTAAATCAGCATATTTACGGATTTACTGAAAATATAAAAAGGAGTAATTTATATATGTTGAGTTCGGAGGCAATCTAAATGATTGATAGTCCGCCTGAAATTTAGCAAATTCCAAAATATAGGAAGCGTATTCCTGAGAATGGGATTATTCGAAAATTAAAGTTCAATCAATTAGTCTGATAAGACTTCGCTTTATAATTACTTGCGACAATAGGGACTGAAATTATCGAGAGAAATCCCCGAATTCACGTATTCTAGGTTTATGAGTAAATAGACTTTAAAATATGTAATTTTATATCCTGTTAGAAGGAAATCTAATATCAAAAAGGACTGCACCACCAGTCCTTTTTTTTTTAATAAACTACTTCTAAACTAAACTTCTTTTTGGATAATATGGATTTATTAATTGTTTAAAAATATTTCACAATGAAAGATCAAGTCTTGTTTCCTAAAATTGAAGTTCGAGAAAAGGGTTTTTTACAAGTAAGTGATATTCATACGATTTATTGGGAAAGATCTGGTAATCCAAATGGTAAAAAAATACTAGTTATTCATGGAGGCCCAGGAGGAGGAAGTCAACCAAGATATAGACGATACTTTGATCCAGATAAATTTGATATTATACAATTTGATCAAAGGGGTTGCGGTTCTTCAACTCCTTTCTCCGAATTAAAAGAAAATACGACTAATCATTTAGTTGATGATATTGAAAAATTAAGGATTCTATTAAAAATAGATAGTTGGCATTTGTTTGGTGGATCTTGGGGCTCAACACTTTCACTTATATATGCAATTAAAAATCCCTCAAGAGTTAAGAGCTTAACTTTGAGAGGAATATTTTTATGTAGAAAGTTTGAATTATTGTGGTTCTATCAATATGGTGCAAGTGAGATATTCCCTGATGAATTTGAAGAATATATTTCTGTAATACCAAAAGAAGAAAGAAATGATTTAATAAGTTCTTTTTATAAATATCTAACATCTTCAGATGCAAATCTTAGATCAAAAGCAGCAGCAGCTTGGACAAAATGGGAACTCTCAACAAGTCATTTGATAAATAAAAAATTTGATTTTGATAATTCTCAAGTTAATTCTTTTTCAGATGCCTTTGCAAGGATCGAATGTCATTATTTTATTAATAATATTTTCTTAGAAGATGATTTTATTTTGAAAAATATAAGAGAAGTAGAATCTATTCCAACAAAAATAATTCAAGGGAGGTATGACGTTGTATGCCCTGTTAGGAGTGCTTGGGATCTAAATAAGAAATTAAAGAATTCTGAATTAATTATTGTTAATGATGCTGGTCATTCAATGAGTGAAAAAGGTATTACTATCGAATTAATAAAAGCTGTAAAAGGAATTCAAAATCTCTAAAAGAGAGAATATTCCTTTAAAAATTAAAGGCCATTATCTTCAATATTTTGTGCAATACTTCTAAGAAGTTCGACGATATCAGAATCTTCGCATTGAGTATCTTCTTTAAGCAAAATGCACTCGTCTCTAATACTCACATTAGTACTCCACCATATACCTGAACTATTGGTATCGTCCCATTCAAATCTTTCAGACATAATTAATAAATCCTAATGAATACATTAAAGCTTGCATTACTTCATCGTGGATTTATATATTCAATTTCAAAATTTAAAAAACTTACCTATTCACTAAAAAGAATCTGGAAATTTCTTCTAATAAAATTTAGAAATCTAATTTCAGTTCGTATTGTATTTCCTTTTCTTTAGAAACAATTTCTTTATTACTTATATTTTTTCTAAGCCTTTTTCTAGAACCATGTTTTAAATAAATTTCTTTTGAGATATCCCAATATCCATCCTTTTTCGTGATTTCCTGAATTTTCTTCTTTGCAGTTTTAGTGCTATTTGGGATGTCAATTATTGGTCTTATGTAATTAATTTGTTCATATTTTTCTTTATTAAATCTACATAATAGCCATGGTTCATGAATGAAATTAAGTGATATATCCTTTAATTCTGGTATCCATTTTTTTATAAATTTTCCTTGAGGATCATGATCTTTTCCCTGCTTAATAGGATTATAAATTCTATTTGTATTGATAGATGTAGTTCCAGATTGCATTTGGCATTGGTTCCAATGTATTCCAGGCTCATAATCTACAAATTTATTTGCTAATTCTGAACCTGAATCTTGCCATGGTAGCCATAAATTATAGCTAGCAAATGACATTAACATAGCTCTCATCCTGAAGTTAATCCATCCATTGAAATTTAATGAGCGCATACATGCATCTACAAAAGGAAAGCCTGTATTACCTGAACTCCATGCATAAAGTAATTCATTATTTTTTTCTCTAATATTTTTAAAAAAAGGATGGAATTCCCTAAACTCTAGTTCTGGTTCACTTTCAAGTTTCTGAATAAAATGACAATGCCAAGTTAATCTACTTTTTAACATCCTAGAATTATTGTTTTTTGATATATTTGCTTTATTAAATATTTCTTTTAATGAAATGCATCCCCAACAAATATATGGGGATAGTCTTGAACAACTATCAAATGATTTTTCTGGGCTAGAAATATCTTTTGAATAAGAATCTAATTTTTTACTAAAGAAGTATTGCATTCTCTCTAAACCTCTCTTTCTTCCACCTTTCATTCTTCCTGGACAAGTTTCTTTTTTAAAGGGAAAAATTCCGTCTGAGGGTATTTCCCCAACATCAAAGTTAATAGAATTAATTCTTAATGGAGCCTTAAAAAAGTTTTTTTCGGCATTTTTTTGCCACTTTTTAGACCAATTATTCCTATCTAAATTTCCTCTAAAAACTGAAAATTGTAGAAATTCCTTCCAAATAATATTTTTGCTTAAAGCCCATTCTCTTACTTTTTGATCCCTTTTATAAGTAAGCCAGTCTCCGGTTTCTTGATGGCTATATATACCTTTGATTTTAAACTTTGAACTAATTTCATCAAATATATTAATAACATTCCCAGTCCTAATAATTAATGGTTGTCCAATCTCAGTAAGTGCATTTCTTAAATCTATTAAACTTTCTTTGCAAAATTGCCATTGTCTATCTGAATGAGTATTTTGTCTCCAAATATCTAACTCAATAATATAAATAGGTAAAATATCATTATCTTTTATAGCCTCACAGAGAGCTTCGTTATCAAAAATTCTTAAATCTTTCTTAAACCAAAAGATATTTATTTCTTTCATAATTTTTTTTCTTTTAATCCTAGAAAAATAAGATTAAGTTTGCAGGTAAAAAATATAAAAAATTTTTTAGAATAACTAAAAATCAAAAAAATGAAAATAACAAAAAAACTTTGGAAGGATAATTATGAGATTGCTCTACTAAGTTTAAATACAAAATTTGTTCAAGGTTTAAAGAATGGAAGTCTCCCTAAAAATATATTTCAAGAATATTTAGCTCAAGATTATTTCTTTTTAGAGACTTTTGCTAAGGCTTATGGTCTTGCCGTTTCCAAATCAAAAGATAAGTACACAATAAGGAAGTTAAGTGAACTGTTAATGGGTGTTTCAGAGGAGTTAATACTTCATGAAACTTATGCAAGAGAATGGGAAATTGATTTGTCTAATAACTATATAAAAAAAGCCACTAAAAACTATACAGATTTTCTTGATGATACTTCCAAAAGATTTAGCTCCGTTGAAATAATGTTTGCAATGACTCCATGTATGCGACTTTATTCTTGGATAGGAAAAAGTTTGTATAAGGAGGATTTTGACATTAAATATAGAGAATGGATAATTACTTATTCTGATGACAGCTTTGAAAAGCTAGCAGATTCACTTGAAAATCTTATTGAGACTAATAAAGAAACATATGATATTAATCAGGCCAAATATTTATACAGGAGAGCTATGGAATTGGAGTTAGATTTTTTTAATGCATATTCAGATTTCTGATTTAAATTAAAATTTATTTATAGTACTTACAAAAACGAGTTAATAAATTATGTATTCAAAAATTGCACTTTCGATAGGCGGTAGTGACTCCGGGGGTGGAGCAGGCATACAGGCTGACTTGCGAACTTTCATGGCCCTTAAAGTACATGGATGTTCAGTTATTACATGTATTACCGCTCAAAATAGTATAGAGGTTACATGCGTTCAACCAGTAGAGAAGAATACTTTATTAAATCAATTAGATACTTTATTTGCTGATTTTGGTATTGATGCCTTAAAAACTGGAATGTTATTAAATGAAAGGATAATTAATGATACTGCTTCAAAATTAAATACATACAAAATAACCAAAATTATTGACCCAGTAATGGTTACAAGAACTGGATCTAAATTACTGGAAGATTCTTCTATTAATGCTTATAAAAAACTCTTATTACCAATTGCTGATTTGGTAACTCCAAATATTTATGAAGCAAATCTACTTTCTGGTTTAGAGATAAGGAGTAAAGAAGATATCGAAAATTCAGCAAGAAAAATTATTGGTCTTGGAGCTAAAGCGGTACTTATAAAAGGTGGCGGTTTAAAAGATATGAAAGGGAAGGATTTTTTTCTTGACTTAAATGGTAGAAAAGAGTGGCTATTTAATAATTTTATAAATACAGAAAATACCCATGGTAGCGGCTGTACTTTGAGTGCTGCAATTTGTGGTTATAAGGCTTTAGGTTTTGATCTATTTGATTCCATACAAAAAGCGAAATTATTTGTTGAGAAATCTTTAGACAATTCTTATAAAATAGGATCTGGCCCTGGTCCCTTAGGCCATCATTAATTATTTATATAAGTGGAGTTAGAACCACCATTTTCTGTAGGGCTTTCTTAAAAATAAGATTTCTTCAGTCTCCCATCCTCCCTCCAACCACTCAAGATGCTCAAGTAATAAAGATTCACTTTCTCTTTTGCTTAATTGCCCAATTCTATTAGCAATACTATCGAACCTTACTTTCATCAATTCCTCAATCTTGATGTTATTCATAGGTTAAATAATAAATTTTTTCTACTCTTACTTGTATACATTTTCTTGTCAACGATTTAATTTTATTTGTTTACTAGCAGT
>QCQS01000039.1 GCA_003212115.1 Prochlorococcus sp. AG-455-E15
TAAGACATAAAATATTTCTCCTCCTAATATCTCAGTTAGTCTTCCTTTGAAAGAATTATAACCAATTCCTCCAGTTCTAAATTCTTTAGTTTTACCGATAATCTTAATTTGTTCTTTTTCGTAATCGTTTCCCATACCAACAATTGGCATAGCATGAACAGAATAACCACTTTTTACGAATTGTTTAGCTATTAGACTGCCAGATAGATCTTCTCCATGCCCATTACTTAATATTAAAATCTTAAACAATTTAAAATTCCAACCATTTTTTTACTTTGGTTAACTCAGGCCAATCTGGATACCTACTTAATCCGTCTTCAACAGATTCTTTTAACTCACTTTTCACGTCTGGCATCATCATAGACATTTTTTTTATTAACTCAATATGATCCCTAACACCCTTATTATTGGTAGCCAAAAGAGCTAAAGACAAATTCATTCTTGCTTGTGGATCTTGCTGATTTAATCGAACAGCTTGTCTGGCAGCTGACAAAGCCTCTTCATTATTTTTCAAAAGTAATTGAAGCCATGATAAACAAGTCCAAGCAGCAAAATGATTTGGAATTTGCTGTATAATTTTTTGAAAATCTTGAACGATTGGAATTAAATCTTGCCCTGCTTTATATCTTGATAAAGCTGCATTAAAATCCTCTTCGATGGGATTAATTTCGTTATTCATTATTTATTAAACTGCAAAGGAACTTCCACAACCACAAGTTTGAGAGGCATTGGGATTTACAAAATTAAAGCCACCTCCAATTAATTCCTTACTAAAATCTAACTGCATTCCATAAATATATAAAAGACTTTTAGGATCACAAACTACTTGAAAGGTTTGATCAGCTTTTAATGAATAATCATAAACTTTATCATCAGGATTTATTTCATCAGTTCCTATAAAATCCATCGTATAACTCATCCCACTACAACCGCCTGATCTTACTCCTACCCTTAGTGCTTTTTTATCACCTTGGCCCTTCAATAAATTTGAAATTTGTTCTATAGCATCATTCGTAATTAAAATACCTTTGCCATCATCAGAATTTTTAATTTCCTGTTTAACTTCTACATTTTCCATAAACAAGGGATTTCTACTACTTATAATATAAAAACTTAATCGATAGGATGCATAGAACAAACGTTATCCAAACTTGATTTGTTATAATTTTAAGAAAAAGTGAAAATTGCAATAGTTGGTTCTGGATTAGCTGGTCTTACAGCAGCAGTCAATTTAGTTGATGAAGGTCATGAAGTAGAAATTTTCGAGAGCAGGTCATTTTGGGGAGGTAAAGTCGGAAGTTGGGAAGATAAGGATGGCAACCATATAGAAATGGGTTTACATGTATTTTTTTACAATTATGCAAATCTTTTTAAATTAATGAAAAAAGTTGGAGCTCTAGACAATTTACTCCCGAAAGACCATACTCATCTATTTATCAATAATGGTGGTGATTTAAAATCTTTAGACTTTAGATTCCCTTTAGGTGCTCCATTTAATGGACTAAAAGCTTTTTTTACCACCGAACAACTTACTTGGGTAGATAAGTTCAGAAATGCCTTAGCTTTAGGTACAAGCCCAATAGTTAGAGGGTTGATAGACTACGAAGGCGCAATGAAAATAATTAGAGATCTAGATAGAATTAGCTTTAAAGAATGGTTTTTAAACCATGGTGGAAGTGAAAAAAGCTTAGAAAGAATGTGGGATCCTATTGCATATGCTTTAGGTTTTATTAATTGCAAAGATATTTCAGCAAGATGCATGCTAACTATCTTCATGATGTTTGCTTCAAAAACAGAAGCCTCAAAACTGAATCTTTTAAAAGGTTCTCCACATAAGTGGCTAACTCAACCTATTGTCGACTACATCAAAAACAAAGGAGCAAAAATACATCTTAACCATAAGGTAGAAGAAATTATTTATGAAAAAGAATCTTCCTCTTATTCCGTTAATCAATTAAAAATATCTTCTCCTGAAGGAATTAAGGCAGTGTTTGCAGATAAATTTCTAGCTGCCTGTGATGTTCCTGGAATAAAAAAAATAATTCCAAAAGAATGGTATCAATTTAAAGAATTTGAAGGTTTAAAAAAACTTAGAGCTGTTGCTGTTGCCACAATCCAATTAAGATATGACGGTTGGGTTACTGAATTACAAAAAGATAATACTGGAAACAAACCAATCGGACTAGATAACCTTCTTTATTCTGCTGATGCCTCTTTCAGTTGTTTCGCTGATTTAGCACTAGCAAGTCCGGCAGATTATAGAAAAAAAGATATGGGATCACTTCTCCAATGTGTTTTAACTCCTGGCGATAGATGGATGGGAAGATCTACAGAAAGGATTACAAAAGAAATAGATAAAGAGGTTCGCCGTCTATTCCCATCCTCAAAAAATCTTAAATTGCTTTGGAGTAATGTAGTACAAATTCCACAATCACTCTATAGAGAAGCTCCCGGTATGGAACCTTTCAGACCTAATCAAAAAACATCCATATCTAATTTCTTCATGGCTGGAAGTTATACAAAACAAGATTATATAGACTCTATGGAGGGAGCTACAATGAGTGGTCATTTGGCTGCTGCTGCAATTTTAGAGAAGAAAGCAGAATTAGCAAAAAATCTTGCAGTAAGTTAATTAATGGGTACTTGGCTAAAACATAACGTAATAACAATTGTTAATGCGCCTCTTGAAAATGTTTGGGATACATGGAGCGATTTAGACTCAATGTCTCTTTGGATGAGCTGGATTGAATCTGTAAAAACAGTTGATGAAGAGACTAGTACATTACCTGATTTAACAGAATGGACTTTGGCTGCAAATGGCTTTAGGTTTAAATGGAAAGCTCAAATCACAGAAAGAGTCGAAAAAAGGAAGCTTAAATGGAAATCTATAGGAGGTTTACCAACTGAGGGATCAGTAGTTTTCGAAAGTAAAAATGATCAAACCACAACGGTAAATTTAGCAATAACTTATGAGCTACCTAAAATGATTGCCCGTTTTATGGAAGAAAATATCTTAGGAAAAATGGTTACAAACGAATTACAGGCCAATATTGATAGGTTTAAAGATTTAGTTGAAAAGAACTATTCAAAAAGTTTTTCTAACTAAAAATATTAATTGCCAGATCTAGAAGTCCTTCAAAAGTATATTTTTGTGACTGCCTATCAACTCTTCCAAAAATCTTTTTACATATTTTTGTTGTCTGAGGTCCAATAGTTAACAATTTAATTTGATCAAAATACTCTAACCATTGTTTACCAAGTTTTTTTTCGAGTAAAAAAGCAGAATTTTCTACTGTTTTACCACTTGAAAAAATAATTGCATCTACTTTTCGCTTAGAAATAATATCAATTGTTTCTTCCGGAATTGAGTTAGGACATCTAGATTCATATGCAGCAACCTCAAATACACGTGAACCAGCCTTTCTAAATTGATCTGCAATTAGATCCCTACCACCTGTTTGAACTCTTGGTACAAAAACTCGAAGTCCATAACCAGATACTGGGAAATTATCAATTAGACTTTCAGCAACGAATTCTGGAGGTATGAAATCAGCCTTGATCCCAAAATCATCAAGGGTTTTTGAGGTTTTTTCTCCGACTACTGCTATTTTTGTTTTTTTAGAACATTCTTTTAATGAACTATTAAAGTATCTAAGTCTTTTATCCACAAATTTGATCCCATTACTACTAGAAAAAATAATCCAATGAAAATCATCCATTTGATTTAATGCTTCGTCAAGAGGATTAAGATCATCAGGATCACCAATACTTATTGCAGGCAAATCAAATACATTAGCTCCCTTGCTTGTGAATATCTTCTTTATTTCTAATATCCCTTCTTTTGATCGAGTAATAATTATATTTCTTTGATCAAGAGGCAGATCAACTATTGGCATCCTTTTCCTCAACATTATTATTTTGATTTTTACTTTTTAATTCATCGAGCAGTTTCAAAACTGATAATCCTTTATCAAAAACAACATCGTCTTTAAAAATAATCTCTGGAACCCTTCTCATCTCAATTCTTTTTCCTAAACTATGCCTTATAGAGCTTTTAGCAGTATTCAAGTTTGCTAAAATTTCTTTCCTCACTTTCTCTTGAGCAGTTGAAGTTATATAAATTTTACAGTGTTGCAAATCACCTGATAAATCAATCTTAGAAATATTGACGAAATTATCTCTAATAAGATCATTTTCCAAATCATTCTGCAAAATAAGTGTTATTTCTTTCTTCAAAAGAGAAGAAACTTTTGCAAGTCGGTAATTATTTGGCATTATGGTTATAAATTTATTGGGTTTGTCATCGCTTTTAAGACAAAATAAACAGTTATGAAAGCACTTAAGACAGAAGATATCAAACCTACTATTGTGAGTGGATTTGATCTATTCTTGAATAAAGGTTCAAGCAAAGCAACAAGTCCCCCAACAATGATAGATATCAAATACTTTGGATATCTTGCAACATTAGAGAAAAATTCGCCCATCAGCTCCACAAATAGATTACTTTTTTAGCTAGGTTTTAACAAACATTAAACAGCATGATTACATTATATCAATTTAGGCATAGTGCTTTTTGTTTAAAAACAAGAATGGCTCTTCATGCAAAAAAATTACAATATCGAGTTGAAGAAGTAACACCTGGAATAGGCCAATTTGAAATCTTTAAATTATCAGGTCAAAAACAAGTACCTGTAATAGTCGATAGTAATGATCAAGTTATTAATGACTCTTCAACAATTTGCGAATATATAGATAAAAAAAATGATAACAATCCACTCTTTCCTGAGGACCCAATATTATTTGCACAATGCAAACTAATTGAAGACTGGGCAGATACTACAATGGCTACAACTTGTAGAAAAACTTTAATAAAATCTGCAATAGAAAATCCACAGCTAAGAACTGCATTACTTCCAGATGAAATACCTTCTTCAGTTAAAAGTATTGTTGATAAATTACCTTTTGAAAATCTTAGTAAAATTTCTAATGTAGTTTTGTCTTCTAAAGATAATTTAGAACTTCAAAAATTACTGGAAGCTTTATCAAAATCCTTGATCAACAAAAAATATTTTGTTGGAGATAGATTATCAATTGCAGATATTTCAATTGCTGCTCAATTATCCCTTCTTAAATTTCCAAAGTCTGCAGGACCAATTCTTTCAGGAGAGGGGAGCCAAGAATACATAAATAACCCTTATTTAGAAAATCTTTTTATTTGGAGGAACAACTTAGAAGAATATCTTTTTAGTGCTAACTCTCAATAAATTCAAAAGTCAATTTATATTTATTTGTTTTTATAGCATGAATAGAAGGATCACCAACTTTTGAACCATAAGAAGCAATATATTGCACTCCACAAATTGATGGTTTCAATGAACTATCAACCTCCAATATTTCTTGGGAACATTTCTGAAATTTACTAATGGTCTCTACCTGATTAATCCTTGAAGCACCAGGCTTATGCGCTGTTTGTATAACTAGCTCATCTGCGAAAAAAATATCATTACTTTGGATCTGATTTCTCCCTGTAATTCTTGAATCAATATAAAAATCATCTTTTAAATAAGTAATTTGATTATTAATAGATTGAGGATCATTTACAACCTTGATTAAGGTATCACCAAATATTGCTTTTCCAATAGATTCAGAATTTTTTGCACGATTACCGACAACTAAATCTGAATCATTCTTAAAGAAATTTACTTTATAAGTAACTGGCTCTTCTGAATCATTAACTATATCTTGAGAAGTAACAAGCCAATTACCCTCGAACCATTTAGGATAAATTAAATCCTTAGAAGTATCCGATAATTTAAAATTTGGCAAATATAATTCTGGCCATTGATTTACACGATTTTCCAAAAACTCTCGTACGTTAGAATCTACTACAGCAAAAGAACTTTCTAGAAAGATTCCTTGAAAAACCAAGCAAAGAATTAATCCAAGAAGAATTTTCATTATGTCAAATCCACTAATAAGAGAATCAGATCATTATGTATTATTAGAGCCAGATTCAAAGGAAAAAATTGTATCAAAGCAAGAAGCAATTTTATGGTTGAAGAATTGGCTTAGTAAAACAGAAACACAAACAATATATCAAAATATAGAAGATCCTGATCAGGAATTTTTTGAAGAATTATTGGAAAGCACTTATGAATTAGAAATAAAATTAGGATACGTTATCAAATGGTTTGCCGTAAGAATTGAGCCAGATTAACTAATTATTTCTTTATAAATTGCATTAATTATTTTCATAGCGACTTCTTCAATATTTTCCTTTTTTACTTGAATTCTTAAATCTGCTTGAGAATACAAATTTTCTCTAGATTGAAAAATGCTCATATACAAATCATTTAGATTCTTTCCCTGAAGGAGTGGCCTATTTTCAATTTCATTTTTCAATCTTTCAATTGCTATATCTTTGTCGAGATCTATCCAAGCAATTATTCCCTGTCTTAAGATTCCCCAGTTTTCCGATTTGGTAACTATTCCTCCCCCAGTTGAGATTACTAATGAAGGAATTTTGATAGTTTCTTTAAGGCAGTTTGCTTCTAATTCGCGGAAATTATCTTCTCCTTCATCCTTAAAAATTTGATTGATAGATTTTTTTGCCAACTTCTCTATTAATGAATCTAAATCAATGTATTTATACTTCAATAATTCAGCCAGCTTTAAACCAGTTTGTGACTTACCAGAACCCATCATTCCTATTAAAAATATGCTTCTGCCCTTAATAGCATGAACTGTTTTTTCGATAATGGATTGTTCCATAAAGACAAAAGCGTATTTAAAACCTTAAGATAGTATTATCGCAGACAGGTATGACTTCTACACAATCCAAACCATCTCATGGAAAAGGACGTGAATGCGTCATAACTCGACGTGCCTGCTTTAGTTCTAGTCACCGTTATTGGCTGCCTGAAAAAAGCCCAGAAGAAAATTTATCTCTTTTTGGAAAGTGCAGTATTGCACCAGGTCATGGTCATAATTATGAACTTATTGTTTCAATGGGTGGAGAACTAGACTCAGATGGAATGGTACTTAATCTCTCTGATGTAAAACACTCTATTAAAGATAAGGTTACTGAACAATTAGATTTTCGTTTTTTAAATGATGTCTGGCCTGAATTTAATGTTAATAATCAAGAGGGTATACTTCCAACAACTGAAGCATTAGTAAAGGTTATTTGGAGTCGTCTAAAGGACGATTTACCTCTTACAAGTCTAAGGCTTTATGAAAACCCAAATTTATGGGCAGATTATTTTGGAAAAAACATGGAAGCATTTTTAACAGTACAAACTCATTTTGCAGCCGCTCATAGACTTGCAAAAGAAGAGATTTCCTTTGATGAAAATAAAAAAATCTATGGGAAATGTGCCAGAGTTAATGGACATGGTCATAACTATCTTGTCGATATAACTGTAAAAGGAGACATTGATAAAAGAACGGGAATGGTTTGCGACTTATCTACTCTCCAGGAGATAATTAATGATTTGGTTGTTGAACAACTAGATCATACTTTTTTAAATAAAGACATCGAATTTTTCCAAAATTGTGTTCCAACTGCTGAAAATATAGCTTTATATATTTCTGATATTCTTAAAAATCCAATACATGAACTTGGTGCTACTTTACACAAAATAAGACTCCAAGAGAGTCCAAATAATGCTGCAGAAATTTATGTTGATCAAAAGCTAACCAATTCATTGAAGTTGAAATTTGAAAATAGTTTAGTCTCACAAACTTGAGTATCCCAAGAGTAATAATAGTTATAGCATCTAGTCTTGATGGGAGAATTGCATTTCCTGGAGGTGGAGAATCTCATCTTGGAAGCGAAGAAGATAAGAAAATGTTAAATCAACACTTATCGATAGTGGACGCCACCATTTTTGGTTTAGGTACTTTAATAGCTCATCAATCAACTTACCTAATTAAAAATCTCAATGGTAATGACGAAGTAAC
>QCQS01000040.1 GCA_003212115.1 Prochlorococcus sp. AG-455-E15
TCCTCTACATATAATCACCCACGGGGAAAAATACTTTTTTGAATCATATATATTCTTCATTTTATTATTATCAAATGCAGAATATTCTTTCTTAATACTACCTAAACTTGAACAATATTTTTCAAGATATTGACTTTCTTGAATTAAAGGTTGATAATCAAGTATTGCTAATAACTTTTGAGAAGTTCCAAACCATAAAATATCAGCACCTAAAATAGGCAATTCACTATCAAAATTAGGATATGCGACCGTATTAAACACTTGCAGTTTTTTGCCACCATCTAATCTTGTTATTCGCCACTTTCTATATTCGGGAGATGAAAAAAGCCAATTTTTAATAATATATTTTGAGTCTTCATTGTGATGTTCTTTGAATTCACTAGATATTTGTACTTCATGTCCATTTAATTCATCAATATTGGTTTTAAGGTAATCAACTAATGAATCAAACATAAATATTAGGTCTCGGTACTTCCTTTCCTAACTTTTTTTGTAATGTAATTAAATACAATCTTGCCTAAAACAGCAATCAAGTTCCCTTCAAGCTCCTTAAACATTTTCATATTGTAAGTAAAAGCTTGATTAGCTTCATCAATAATTTCATCAGCCGTCTTTTGATTTATTGGAAGTTGATTCAAAGTAAGGGAATATTCTTCCTTGAATTTCTTTTCATCAGCGATTAATTCAAACTCATAAAAATTTAAACCATCATTTCCCTGCAAATTTAATGCTTTTTTAGCGATCCTTTTCAAGATTTGCCCCCCAGATAAATCTCCTATATAGCGAGTGTAGTGGTGACCAACTAAGAGCTCTGGTGAATTTTTAGCGACCTCTCGGATTCTTTCAACATATTCTTTTGCTGAATGAGAAATATTAATTTCATTCTTCCAGTTAGCACCAAAATAAAATTTAAGATCATTTACAAGAGTTTCTTTCCTGAATAATGATTTAAAACCTATAGGTTTTATTACGGGATGTTCCTCTTTGACCAGTCTTTCAATTTCTTCTTCCATAGCTTCATAAACAAAATATAAATCACTAATTAATTTTCTATAAGATTTTTTTTCAACAACTCCTTTTAAAAAACAAGCCACAAAGCCAGTATTTTCTGCCATAGTATGGGATTTTTTTGTCCCTTCTCTTAATTGTCCTGCAAGAGCAACTGCCATATATTTTGAATTATTTTTGTAAGTGTATTTAATCTACAAGGAAAATACATAAAACAGCTAATTTTTGTTACCAGCGGATGTTGTAGAGAATAGCTTATAAAGTTCTTTACAAACCAAATACAGGTTATCTGTTTGTTCCTTTTGCGGTAGATGAGTACCAGTCATTTCCCAATCACCGATGGTAGCCACTCTCCATCTCTCGGAGGGAACAATCATACCTCGCATTATTATTCCCAACAATTTCGGAACTCTGCCATTATTATCATTTTCAATTCTTAATTGTAAAAGTATTGCTCTACATTCAATAAGAGGACTCCACCCAGGGAAATGAAACGCAAAATCAATAGTATCTTGCATGGATTCATTATTGGAATTGTCCCAGGGACTAAAGTTTACGCTTGCATCTGGAAAATATTTCCGAAACAAAGCTGCAGTGGAAGCAATTTTATTAGCTATTTCAACATTACTTACATTTGAACTCGCATTCATAAGTAGCTGAGTATTTTTTTGAAAATGACATAATTTGCTTTACCTTGCTTATTAAATACTTTTTCTTTTAATAAAGATGTTGAAATGCTGATCAATAAACTATTCGCTATTCACATTTGAATAATAAATTTCTAGGTTTTAAAGAAAATAACTCATCGCAAATTACAATACGAGGAACTTCAATGAGTTATCTTTTATTAATTCAATGCTATGCCAAAATTTGAAAAATTAACTTTACCTAATGAAGGCGAGATAATAACTTTTAATCAAGGCAACCCTAATGTTCCTAATAATCCAATTGTCCCATTTATTAGGGGTGATGGTACTGGAGTTGATATTTGGCCTGCAACTCAAATCGTTCTTGATTCAGCTATTAAAAAAAGCTATGGAGATGAAAGAAAAATTAATTGGTTTAAAGTCTATGCAGGCGATGAAGCTTGTGAACTTTATGGAACTTATAACTACCTACCTCAAGATACTATTGAAGCAATCAAACACTTTGGTGTTGCCATCAAAGGTCCTTTAACGACTCCCATCGGTGGAGGTATTAGATCTCTTAATGTTGCATTAAGACAAATTTTTGATTTATATAGCTGTGTTAGACCATGCAAATATTATTCAGGAACTCCAAGCCCTCACAAAAATCCTCAAAATTTAGACGTTATTGTTTATAGAGAAAATACCGAGGATATCTATATGGGAATTGAATGGGAAGCTGAAGATAATAATTGTCTTGAATTAATTAATCACTTAAATAACGTTGTCATACCAAAAAGTAAAAATTTAAAAAATAGATCTATACCCGACGGATCAGGTATTGGAATAAAACCAGTGAGTAAATCTGGTAGCCAAAGGCATATTAGAAAAGCTATCGAACATGCCAAAAGATTATCAGGAGATAAAAGGCATGTAACTCTTGTACATAAAGGGAATATTATGAAATATACAGAAGGTGCATTTAGAGATTGGGGATATGAATTAGCAGTAAATGAATTTAGAGAAGATTGCATTACAGAAAGAGAAAGCTGGATTTTAGATAATATTCAAAAAAATCCAGAAATTACAATTGAAAATAATGCTCGAAAAATTGAACCAGGTTTTGACAAGCTTACAAATAACAAAAAAGCATTCATTTGCGAAGAAATTAAAGAAGTTATTGCATCAATATCAAATTCTCACGGCGATGAAAAATGGAAAGAACTTATTCTGGTTGATGATCGGATAGCTGATAGTATATTTCAACAAATTCAAACTAGACCTCAAGAATATTCAATTCTTGCAACCTTAAATCTCAATGGAGACTATGTTTCTGATGCAGCTGCAGCAATTGTTGGTGGCCTAGGTATGGCTCCTGGTGCAAATATTGGAGATAATGCAGCAATTTTCGAAGCTACGCACGGTACTGCGCCAAAACATGCAGGCTTAAATAAAATTAATCCAGGCTCAGTAATTCTTAGTGGTGTAATGATGCTTGAATATTTTGGTTGGAATGAGGCAGCTAACTTAATTACTAATGGTTTAAGTAAGGCAATAGAGCAAAAAAAAGTCACCTATGATCTAGCACGCTTAATGGAACCAAAAGTAGAACCCTTATCCTGCAGCAGTTTTGCTGAAGAAATTATCTCAAATTTTTAATTTTAAAAATTATTTTTATTTTCAAAAACTTTCCAAATTTTAAACAGTGAATCTTTGGTGCCAATATTTCCAGGATGAGTAACAATAGGAAGTTTTTTGCCATTTTTTAGATTGTAAGTCACCACTGAAATGCCAGTTAAAATTTGTCCTTCAAGATAAACAGAATCTGCATTAAATCCTTTACTAAGAATCAAATTTGTTGTTATTCCACCTTTTGAAATCAAATATCCTATTTCATACTTCAAATCTGCGACCAATTCAGCAATAAAACAAGCAAGTAAATTATAAAAATTAAATAGTTCAGAAGCATCTAAAGACAAAAATTTTCTTGAAGTAAACAAAACAGGAGTTTTGCCTTTCTCAAAAGAAAATCTAATTTCTTTCAAAAATTTATTTTTAAACAAATACCTTCGTTTCTGATTGTTATTTGATGAAGTAATTTTAAAGAATTCAAAAACATCTAATTCAACTGGATTGCAATTACTTATTTCTAATAAATTATTCAATTGTATTGTTGAAAGTTCTACATAAGATCCAACAATTATCAGTCCTGGAAGAAAACTCTTTTCTTTATTTCTTATTCTTAAATTAGAGAAAAATATTTCACTCTGAGAGACACTTTTTTTCTCAGAAATTGAACTTATAAAACTTGCTGCAGTTCGAAAAAGGAATTTTTTTTGTTTAATTAATTTTTTAATTACTAAAGAAAATTTTTTTAGTTGAGAATAATTTTCTACATCTACAACTATATGTTTATTATTCTTCAAGTTCTCTAATGTTTTAAAAACTTTATTATTTTCTTCATCATTTAGCATTTCGATATCTGACAATAAAAGATTTTGAATATCTTCAAAATTTATTTTCGATTTACTCTGCTGAAATAAAAGATTCTTTACGTTACTTGTCTCATATCCAAAAATTTTATCTTTTGCAAAAATTGTTTGACTAATAGGAGTTTTATCAACAAAATGAGATCCATTAATTGTTAATCTTTTACCCTCTATGAAAGCTGGAATATGGAAAGTAGCATCAAAAGGACCTAAGCAACTATTTAGAGCAATTGGCTCTAAAAAGTTATGTCCTCGAAGAGTAGAGTCTCCTCTACTTATAAAAACAATTTCTTCTTCATAGGCTTGAGAAGTAATTACAGTCTTAAGATTTTTGCAAATTTCCTCTATTGTTAATTTCGCATCATTTTCCGATAGTGACCTTGTGTTAGCCAAAATGAAAAATAAATTAGATTTAGATTCAAAACCTTTAACTAAAGTTGAGCAGTCCCACTTAAGCAGTAATAAACAATCGTGAACAGTTTGAGAGCCTGTAGGATCATCATCTATAACGACAAATTTCATAAGTATTGCAAAATTACTTTAGAGATTTTATTTTTATTGAGGCATTTAACCTTTTGCTATCATTTGAAGGAATCATAATGTTTCTAAATCCATCAACAAAAGAATTTCGGGGACTTGTCCAAGGTTCGAGACATATCATTCTTCTTGGAGGATCACTCCAAATAACGCCTAAATCAAAAGGATATGGATGATTTAAAGTTACCTCTCTTTTAAAAATCTTATCTCGAAAAGAGCTTTTACCAGAAGTATACATAAGTAGATCAACTCCTAAATTAATTTTGTTTAATTCATCCAAAGTATTACTTATATTATTTCTTTCTTGATCCTGACAATTAAGTGGATTATCGATAAACTCTAAATTTTTGAAATCTGAAATATTAAAATAAGGATGCAAACCAAAATTTATAGGCATAGCAAAATCTGTTTTGTTATGGACTGTAATTTCAAATTCTAAAAAATTAATTTTTAAGGTAACTTCTATTTTCAGTTCGAAATCGAAAGGATAATATTTTTTGGTTTGTTTAGAAGCATTTAAGAATAAGCTTAAAAATTTTTCATTTTCATTGAAGGAGTATTGCCATTGCGAATCCCTAGCGAAACCATGTTGCGGTAATTGCAAATAACCATTTCCAAATATTGAACTAGAGGTATTGAGATTTCCACAAATTGGAAACAAGATTGGAATACCTCCCCTTATACTTTTTGTCTTGTCCATAAATCTTGTTTCATCGAAATAAAGTATCTCATTACCATCCGAAACCCAATTTGTGATAACGCCTCCTCTTTCAGGACAAAATTTAATGTAATTATTTTTATCTAATTGAAAGACAAAAATTCCTTGGTCCTTATTAGATAATTTGATTTGCACAACTGTTACCTAGAGAGAATCAACCCAATCCAAAATATGCTGATTAACTAACTCAGGTATCTCATCATGAGGGCAATGTCCTGCATCAAGAATAATTTCTTTTGTATTCTTTGGTGCAAATTTTTTATATAGATTTCTTTTTTTTGGAGTGTTCATCCATGGATCTTTCCCTCCCCAAAGAAGTAATAATGGTGCATTTAGTTTTGCGAATAGCTTATCCAACGGCAATCCCTGAGGACCTGATGGGTTAAATACACTTCTAAAAACATTAAAAGCTCCGAAATCTAACGAAGGCTTCCTTATTGACTCAACTAAAAAATCATCAACATTTTTTTTATCAATATAAACTTGATTCAAAGTTTTTTTAATATTTTTTGGATTTCTCATATTCTCAAAAATCAAACGTTGAAGTACAATATTTTTCAAAAATATGCCGGCAACTGTTTCAATTGAAGTTTGCAACATATTCTTTTTGATATTTTTTTCTTCACTAAAATATCCTGCAGCATTCAGTAATATCACTCCTGCATTTAGATCATTTAATTCTGCACCCGCTGCTAGTGCTGCATAACCACCTAATGAATTTCCAACAACAATTGTGGGTTTTTTTATTTTCTCTTGTACATAAGCAACAACCTGATCCTTCCATAAAGATCCAGAGTATTCAACATCTTGGGGCTTCGGGCTTTTTCCAAAACCCAGAAGATCCATCGCATGAACTTCATATTTGCTACTCAAAATAGGAATATTGAATCTCCAATGATCCGTAGAGGCCCCGAAACCATGAATTAATAAAATTGCATATTCTTTTGATGTATTCTCAGGCTTAGCAGAAACTGTATGTATTGGGTAATTTAAAAAATTCCAGTCATAATTCACATCACTTTCTATCAGAGCTGACTTTTCCATTCATTGAAGGTTCTATCTCAATTGATTCTAATAAACTTATTTGCTAAAGAAGACCCACAGGATCAGCTGCAACATCATCTGAAATTTTATTGCCATCATTTGGGGGCTTATCTTTAAGAACAATTCTCAAGAGTACAGGTGCAAGAAATGTAGTTCCTATAACCATTAATAAAATTGCTGCCTCAAGAGAAGGAGTTAATAACTTAGCGCTTGTTCCTAGTCCAAGAAAAATTAAACCAACCTCTCCTCTAGGCATCATTCCCAAGCCTACGACTAATCTATTTGTAGGCTTATCACTTGAAAATACCCATCCCGCTGCAATTTTTCCAATAATCGCAACAACTAATAAAAATCCTGCAACTACAAGAGCTGATCTGCTTGTTGGATCCAATGGATTGATAACTGATAAATCCATTCCAGCTCCAACTAATACAAAGAAAATAGTTGCGAATAAAGAAACTAAAGGTAAAACAGATTGTTGTATTGCATGATTATTTTTAGAACTACTAAGAATCAATCCAGCTGCAAAAGCCCCTAAAGCTGCTTCCAATCCAATGGCTGTTGCCACGAAACAACACAATACAAGTATTACAAAAGAAGCTACCACTACGGCTCCAGGAGCCTTTAATCTATCTAATAACCAATCAAAACCTGGGGCTGCTGTTCTACTTAAAGCAATAGCAGCAATAACAAATACTACAGCTGCTGCAACTAACTTAACGATTGGAGCAATTTCTAAAGAACCTCCTGCAGCAAGTGCGACTACAACTGCAAGAATAACGATACCCAAAATATCATCCAAAACAGCAGCGCCAATAACAATCTGTCCTTCTCTAGTTTTTAAATATCCCAACTCACCAAAAACACTTGCAGTAATTCCTATACTTGTTGCTGTCATAGATGCTCCAGCAAAAACTGCTGGAATTAGATCTACTTGGAAAATAAACATTAATCCAAGAGTTCCAAAGGCAAAAGGTAAAATTACACCAGCCATAGCAACAGTGAAAGCCTGAGCTCCGACAGCTACTAATTCCTCAAGTTCACTTTCTAATCCTGTCAAAAATAAGAGTGCATATAACCCGAGAGTTGCTACTGCTTGTAGGGATGGAAAACTTTCAAAATAAACATCAGGTACAGCTTCTGGGGGGATTGAAGCTAATGAGCTAATAATATTTACAAGTCCCTCATTTAATTCAGTTCCAGCTGAGGGCGGTATCAATAAATGGAATCCTGATGCTCCTATCACAACCCCCGCAAGAAGCTCACCAACTATCGTTGGCAAACTTAATCTTACTAATACTTCTGCTAATGCTCTTGCTGCTAAAAATATCAATAGAAACCTTATAACTCCTATCAACGTTTCGGCAACTTCTAAATCATGTGCACTTAATTCAGCAAGTAAAGAGTACATTTAAGTGTAAAAAATAAACTACCTAATTGGAAGATAGTTTATTGAGGGCCCACTTTAAGAAATA
>QCQS01000041.1 GCA_003212115.1 Prochlorococcus sp. AG-455-E15
CTAATAGACTTGTCCCAAGCATTGCCCAACAATACATTGGTAATTGCATAAGTTTTAATCCTGGTCTTCTTAATTTGATAATGGTCGCGATAAAGTTTATTCCACCAAAAATAGAACTACCTCCAAGTAATAGAACGCTAAGAATCCAAATAATTTGTCCCGATTGAGGAGTAGTTATGCTCAAAGGCGGATAAGCCGTCCATCCAGCCTGAGCAGCACCTTCAACAAAATAGCTTGCTACCAGCATCAAACCTGAAGGAGGAATTAACCAAAAAGCTACTGCATTTAATCTTGGGAATGCCATATCTCTCGCACCTACATAAAATGGAATTAAATAATTTCCAAAAGCACCGTTTACTACTGGCACTATCCAAAGAAATATCATTATTGTTCCATGCAGGGTTAAAACTTGGTTATAAACATCTCTTGGCATAAAATCAGACATTGGACTAGCTAGTTCAATTCTTATAGCGCTCGCTAAGGTTCCTCCTATTAAATAGAAAAGAAAACCGCATACTAAATACTGTATCCCAATTACTTTATGATCAAGGCTAAAACTAAAGTACCTGAGCCAGCCTTTAGGTTGAAGGCTTTCATTATTAGTTTTTTGTGGATCAATTGATATTGTCATAAATTTACCTCTGGTTTTTTATTTTTGTTAAACCATTCGTTGTAATCAGATTCTTCTTCAACAATAATGGAGGCTCTCATCCCTCCATGATATGGGCCGCATAATTCTGCGCAAATTATCGGATATTTTCCTACTTTTGTAGGAGTGAAATTTAGAATAGTCGGTTGTCCAGGAATAATATCCTGTTTAATTCTGAACTCTGGCACCCAAAAAGCATGGATTACATCTTTGGATTCCATTCTCATTGATACTTTTTGATCAACAGGAACATGTAGTTCTCCTGATATAAAATTGCCCTTGGGATAATTGAATAGAAATGCAAATTGCATAGCTGAAACTTCAATTGATAAATTATTTATTCCTATTGCATTATCAGAAGTCTGACTTATTCCAGCCCATATTTTTTCAGTGTTAGAACTCATCATTTCGTGGTTATGATTTAGTTCTTTCATACCTCCCATTCGATCGTAGATGTTGTAGCTATATAAACCTATTAATAAAACTATTATTGAAGGGATAATTGTCCATACAATTTCTAGGCCTAAATTTCCCTCTAAAGCTATACCATCGCCTATCTGATCATTTCTTTTTCTGAACTTAAATAAGCTATAAATAACTGCTATTGTCATTCCTATAAAAATAATTAATCCAATGATGAAAAGAATTTTAAAAAGTTCATCGTAAATTGGTGCATTAACACTTGCTTCAACTGGGAGCAGATTTACATTAAAACCAATCCAAAAAGATATAGCAAAAACGAGGGAAATAATTAGTATTAAATAAATGTTTTTATTTAACAATTGATTTCTAAAAATTTGTATTTATATCCTCAAGATATTCAATTTTTTTAATCCTGCACCCTTTGTTAAAAGAAAAACATTTAAATTCACAACTTCTTAAGATTTATGAAATAAAAGGAGTATTATTAATAACTTTTTAGAGTTAATTGTCAGGGAAAAAAGATTAAATTAGTAAATTATTTTTTAAATTAAACATATTAATTTTTTATTAATGTTTGATTTTTGAATCTAATTTATTATGCAAAATAATAGGTTTTATCCATTTGATTAATAACCAATTATATCAATCAAAATATTTGACAATTTTTAAAAGATTGGGAAGTCATAGTGTACTTGCACTTATAGCACTTATCGCAATTGGAGGTGCTACGAGAGTCATGGAGGCAGGACTTGCCTGTCCAGATTGGCCATTATGTTATGGATCTTTTTTGCCTTATAACCATATGAACCTAAGAGTTTTTCTTGAGTGGTTTCATCGTCTAGATGCTTTTCTGGTTGGAATATTAATTCTTTTTAAATTTTCCCTTTCAATTATTTGGAAAAATGAAATTCCAAATTGGTTACCTAAAACTTATTCATTATTACTTTTTCTCGTTATTGTTCAAGGATCTTTTGGAGCTTTAACAGTAATAAACCTGCTCGATTCATATACTGTTACTGGCCATCTTTTAATAGCTTTTCTACTTCTCATCACAACAATTTCAATAAATCAAAATTTAGAAAATGACGACATAAAAGAGCCCTTAATTTGGTGGAGATTATTATTGTTTGTTCCTCTTCTACTAACTCTAATTCAATCTTTTATTGGAGTAAGGCTTTCATCAACCTGGTCAGCACATATTTGCTTATCTTTTAATAAACAATGTCTAATTCTAAATATTCATAAATTATTTGCTTTTCCAATTGCTTTTTCAATTCTATTGATTATTGCTACTGCTATTTATAAGAGAAGTTTACTTAATGAAAATTGGAAATATATCTCAGCACTTATTTTTCTCTTGTTTTCCCAAATTGCTTTGGGTGTTTTAAGTCTTAAAACAAATTTGGATGAACCTATTTTTATTATCGGTCATCAACTGAACGCCTCTTTATTTATTGCGATATTAACAACATTAATTTTTAGAAACCCTTTTACCCCAAGAGGGCTAAACCACTCCCAAAACTCTCAAATGGTTGGTATCAATTCATGAACAGTAGTAACTTAGAAAACTTGAACTATAAATCTCCAATTAGGGATGAAGTTGTACCTTCAAGAAAAAGATTAACTTTGCCACCTTGGCTTGAAGTGGCAAAACCTAGATTAATCCCACTTTTACTGGCAACAACTTTAGGAGGAATGGCTTTAACAGAGGAATGGCCTTTGTCTTCACCGAAGCTTATCTGCACTTTAGGAGGCGGGGCTTTGGCAGCAGCAGCAGCAGGAGCTCTTAATTGCTTGTGGGAAATGGAATTAGATAAAAGGATGACAAGAACTAGCAAAAGAGCCTTGCCAGCAGGAAAGTTGTCATCTGAGACTGTATTTTTAGCTGCCGTATCATGTACTTTGGCAGCTTCGATGCTTTTAGTAAGTGGTGTAAATTATTTGGCTGCGGGATTAACTCTTCTCGGTTTATTTAGCTATGTAATTTTATATACAGTTATTTTGAAACCTCGTACAACCAAAAATATTGTCTTCGGAGGAGTTGCTGGCGCGATACCACCTTTAGTTGGTGCATCTGCTGCTACAGGGCATGTAGGCCTTAGTGGTTGGTGGTTGTTTGGTTTAGTAATGTTATGGACTCCAGCTCATTTTTGGGCACTTGCAATTTTATTGAAGGACGATTACGCATCTGTTGGTATTCCCATGCTCCCTTCTGTTAAAGGATCTGTTTTTACTGCTAAAGCGATTTCTCGTTACGGATGGGCAACAGTCTTAATGAGTATTATGGGTGTCTTTGCTTTACCTGAAGGGGGCTTATTATACGGAATTATGTTATTGCCATTTAATGGAAGACTTTTGCAATTAATAAATGAATTAAAGAAATCTCCTGATGATCTTTCAAGAGCAAAGTCTCTTTTTAGGTGGTCTATTCTCTATATGTTTGGTATTTGTCTTTTGTTATTAATTTCCAGATCTCAACTATCCGTAGAATTTGAGCAGCAATCTATGCAAATATTTTTATCTACAGTATCCCTGCTTAGTAATTAAATTAGATGTAAAATGTTTTTAAGAAATAGTAAGTTTGATGAATTATATAAAAGTTAAAGGGATCTCAAAATCTTATTCAGAAATAAAGGCTTTAAAAGATTTATCAATGGAAATTGAAGCTGGAACATTATTCGGAATACTAGGTCCAAATGGTGCTGGTAAATCAACACTTATAAAAATACTCGCTACTTTAGTAGAGCCTGATAGTGGAGAAGTTTTAATAAATAATATTAATCTGATAAAAAATTCAAGGAAAATTAGAGAATTAATTGGTTATGTTGCCCAGGATATTGCACTTGATAAAATATTAACTGGACGAGAGCTTTTGGATTTTCAATCAGATTTATATCACATCAACAAAAACAAAAAATTTGAAAGGATAAAGAAATTAATAGATCAATTAGAAATGAATGATTGGATTGATCGTAAGTGCGGAACTTATTCAGGGGGAATGAAAAGAAGAATAGATCTTGCAGCCGGACTTTTACATTTGCCCCAAGTTTTAATATTGGATGAACCTACAGTTGGTTTAGATGTTGAAAGTAGAAATATCATATGGCAACTTTTGAAAGATTTGAAAAGTGATGGAATGACTATTATTTTAAGCAGTCACTATCTTGATGAAATAGATAAATTGTCAGACAAATTAGTGATAATTGATGATGGAAGAGTTATAGCACAAGGGGCTCCCATAGAACTTAAAAATAAATTAGGAGGAGATAGAGTAACTTTGAAAGTGAGAGAATTTAGTAATCAGGAAGAAGCAAAAAATATATGCAAAATTTTATCTTCAATAGATGGAATTAGTCAGATTATCATAAATGAAGCTCAAGGTTTCTCGATAAATTTCGTAGCAGATAAGGAAAAAGATTTACTTACGAAGCTCAAAGTGGAATTGGCCTTCTCAAAGTTTGAAATTTTTTCTCTTACCCAAAGTCAGCCGAGCTTGGATGATGTATATCTTCAGGCAACCGGGAAAACATTATTGGATGCCGAAATTTCTATGGCAGGGAAAAGAGACCTTAAAAAAGAATCAAAGCAATCAATGCGATAAAAAAAAATTCTGGTTAACTAACTATAATGAAATTAATTACTGCTAATTATGGAATTACAACAGTATAATTTATTTTTTTTATATCAAGAAACATTTGCCTTAACAAAGAGATTATTTATTCAATTAAAAAGAAGACCATCAACTCTTTTAGCTGGAATATTACAACCTATAATTTGGCTTTTTTTATTTGGGGCATTATTCTCTAAAGCTCCTGAAGGTTTTTTACCAGGAGTTGATTCTTATGGGAATTTTTTAGGAGCAGGACTTATTGTTTTTACTGCTTTTAGCGGAGCCCTAAATTCTGGTCTTCCTTTAATGTTTGATAGAGAGTTTGGATTTCTCAATAGATTACTTGTGGCTCCTTTAACCAGTAGATTATCCATCGTTTTATCTTCTTTTTTTTACATAACAACCCTGAGTTTTGTTCAGAGTTTTGTAATAATGGTTGTTTCATACACTTTGGGATATGGATGGCCCAACTTATATGGTTTAGGAGTTGTTTTTACAACATTAGTTCTATTAGTTCTCTTTGTGACATCAATAAGTTTATGTTTAGCTTTTGTTTTGCCAGGACATATTGAATTAATAGCTCTTATATTTGTGATAAATTTACCTCTTCTTTTTGCAAGTACTGCTTTGGCTCCAATTTCTTTCATGCCAAATTGGCTTGGATGGTTGGCTTCATTAAATCCATTAACTTTTGCGATCGAACCTATTAGGACTGCTTATACAGAAACTATGAATTTAGAATTAGTGGCTTTACATGCTCCATATGGTGATTTAACTTGTAAGAGTTGTATATCAATTTTATTTTCTTTAACAGTTTTATCCTTGATTATCATAAGGCCTCTGTTAAATAAGAAGTTAAATTAATAAATTTATGCTTTTAAAAAATCATCTAATAGAAGTTTTTAAAAAAGCCTCTTCAGAGAATAATTTTTTGCTTAAAGAAAATATTCTTCTTAAGTGGGTACATAGATTTGGGATTGATTCTTTAAATGATTTATTAATTCATAGTCCAGTACAAAAGGAAAATCATGAAGAAGAAAATCAAGAACAAATAACTTTAATTAATGAAAATTATGAAGAAGAAAATCAAGAACAAATAACTTTAATTAATGAAAATCATGAAGAAGAAAATCAAGAACAAATTAGACTTGAATCTTTTAAAAATTTAGAAAATTTAGAAGAAACAAATTGTGAATCGAATTTCTTAAAAATTTCTAACAAAAATCAATTCTTTAATACTAAACAAGATTCTAGTCAAATAAATCAATATATTAAAACTTCAAAATTACCACTACCTAATATTAAAAATTTAAGAAAATGGATTAATAAAGATAAAAAAGCTAGTTAACCCATTCCCCCATTCCTGACATACCCATACCTGGCATACCCATTCCGCCCATTCCTGGCATACCCATTCCGCCCATACCTGGCATACCCATTCCGCCCATGCCTCCCATTGGATCTCCACCTGGTCCCCCTGGAACTGCGGCTTCAGGCTCTGGAATGTCAGCCATTGCAACTTCTGTTGTGAGGAGCATAGCGGCAATTGATACTGAATCTTGAAGAGCTAATCTTATTACTTTGGTTGGATCTAATATTCCTGAATCTTTTAAATCCTCATATTTTCCTGAATTAGCATTGAAGCCTTTGTTAAGTCTTTTAATTTCAGCGACAACTACATCACCATTAAACCCAGCATTTTTTGCTATTTGTTTAGTAGGTTCCAAAAGGGCTTCTTTTACTATATTTATCCCTGTTCTTAAATCATCGGAAGATTTTTGACTTAAATTTAAAAGGTCATCTGATATTTCAATTAAAGTTTGCCCACCTCCCGGAACTACACCCTCTTCAATAGCAGCTTTTGTAGCATTAAGGGAATCTTCGATTCTTAACTTTTTATACTTCATCTCTGTTTCTGTTGCAGCTCCAACTTTGATAAGTGCTACTCCTCCAGCTAGTTTTGCTATCCTTTCATTGATTTTGTCCTGATCATACTCTGACTCTGTTATTTCAACTTCTCTCTTTAATTTTTCTACTCGCGCTTTAACCAAATCTTTAGTGTCTTCGAAGGCAACAATTGTAGTTTTCTCCTTCGTGATAGTTATTTTTTTTGCTTTGCCTAGATCATTAATCGATACTTTATCAAGCGTCATCGATTTATCTTCACTAATTAACTTAGCTCCTGTAAGAATAGCAATATCTTCAAGGGCTGCTTTTCTTCTCTCACCAAATAACGGAGCTCTTACAGCAGCTACATTTAACACTCCACTATTCTTATTTAAAACTAAGGTGGTTAAAGCCTCTCCCTCGATATCTTCGGCAAGGATTAGAAAAGGTGAGCCTGATTTCTGAATTTCTTCAAGTATTGGAACCAGATCAACTAAAGTTGAAATTTTTTGATCAGTTATTAATATTTTAGGGTTTTCAAGTTCACAAACTTGTATTTCTTGATCTGTTACGAAATATGGAGAACTATAGCCTCTATCAAAAGACATTCCTTCAGTTATATCTAATTCTGTATCTAGTGATTGAGATTCTTCGACAGTTATCACACCATCTGAAGTAACAATATCCATTGCCTTTGAAATTATAGATCCAATTTCTTCATCACCTCCAGCACTAACTGTTGCAACTTTTTGGATATCAGAACCATTTAATGAAATACTTTTGGAACTTAATTTTTCTAGGACAAAAGCCAGGCCTACTTCCATACCTTTTTTTAATTCCATAGGACTGGCACCAGAAGCAATATTTTTTAATCCCTCTTGAACCATCTTCTGAGTCAAAATGGTGGCTGTTGTTGTTCCATCTCCTGCACTCTCTTTTGTCTTGGACGCAACTTGTTCTATTAATTTCGCACCTAAATTAGAAATAGGGTTCTCAATCTCAATCTCTTTAGCAACTGTGGACCCATCTCTAACAATATCTGGTGAACCAAATTTCCTTTCTATTACTACGTTTTTTGCTTTTGGCCCAATAGTAACCTTTACGGCATTAGCTACAAAATTTACACCTTTTTCT
>QCQS01000042.1 GCA_003212115.1 Prochlorococcus sp. AG-455-E15
TGTAATAATGGGTTCTGAAACAGGAGTAGTAGATCTTGAAGAAGAAAGAATAATAGAAAAAGGTCGATTAGGACCGGGACAAATGTTGGCAGTTGATTTTCATCAGAATAGAATCCTAAGAAATTGGGAAGTAAAATCTGAAGCCGCTAAAAGGCATGATTATAAAAATCTTCTCAGGAATAGAACTATAAAAATTGAAAATAATGAATGGGTTAAAGACTGCAAACTAAAAGACCTTGAGTTGTTGCAACAACAAACTGCATACGGTTTTTCAGCGGAAGATAATGACCTTATCTTAGATTCAATGGCTTCATTAGCTAAAGAGCCTACTTATTGCATGGGCGACGACATCCCATTAGCAGTTCTTTCATCTAAGCCACATATTTTATACGACTACTTTAAGCAAAGATTTGCGCAAGTTACTAATCCTCCTATTGACCCTCTGAGAGAAAAACTTGTAATGAGTTTAGAGATGCATCTAGGAGAAAGATGTACACCATTTGAAATTAAAAATGCTAAACCCTTTGTCCATTTACAAAGTCCGATTCTTAATGAGGAAGAACTCATTTCCATCAAAAAATCAAAAATTAAATCTCAGACAATTTCAAGTCTGTTTGATTTAGAGGAAGGTATGCAAGGTTTAGAGAACCAATTAAAAGCAATCTGTAAACAAAGTGAGCTATCCATAAAAGAAGGTTGCTCTTTAATTATTATTTCTGATAAAGGAATCAATCCTAAAAAGACTTTTATACCTCCTTTACTTGCTGTTGGAGCAATTCATCATTATCTTCTTAAAAAAGAAATCAGGCTAAAAGCTTCTCTAATAATTGAGACTGGTCAATGTTGGAGCACACATCACTTAGCTTGTTTAATTGGATATGGAGCAAGTGCAGTTTGCCCTTGGTTGACCTTCGAAGCAGGTAGACACTGGTTAAAACATCCAAAAATACAAAAACTCATTGATAGCAAAAAAATAAATCCATTATCAATAGTTGATGTTCAAGAAAATATTAAAAAAGCTTTAGAAGACGGTCTAAGAAAAATTCTCTCAAAAATAGGCATCTCACTTTTATCTAGTTACCATGGTGCACAAATTTTTGAAGCTGTTGGCCTTGGATCTGACTTAATAAAAATTGCTTTTGATGGTACAACAAGTCGTATCGCGGGCATAACGTTAAAAGAATTAACTAATGAAACACTTTCAATACATACGAAAGCCTATCCAGAGATCGATTTAAAGAAATTAGAATTTTTAGGATTTGTACAATTTAGAAATAATGGAGAATATCATTCCAATAACCCAGAGATGTCCAAAGTTTTACATTCAGCGGTAAAACAAGGGCCAGGATACGATCATTTTGAAACTTACAAAAAACTTATTAGTAATAGACCGACAACATCTCTTAGAGATTTACTAACAATTAATTCAACAAGAAAAAGTATTCCATTAGAGGAAGTTGAAAGTGTTGAATCAATTTGCAAAAGGTTTTGTACTGGAGGAATGAGTTTAGGTGCTTTATCCAGAGAAGCGCATGAAGTTTTAGCAGTTGCCATGAATAGAATTGGTGGAAAAAGTAATAGTGGAGAAGGGGGAGAAGATCCAGCTCGTTTTAATGTTTTAAATGATATCGATGAAAATACTCAGTCAGCGACGTTGCCATTTATTAAAGGATTAGAGAATGGAGACACCGCATGCTCAGCTATTAAACAAATAGCATCAGGAAGATTTGGAGTTACACCTGAATATCTAAGAAGTGGTAAACAACTCGAAATTAAAATGGCTCAAGGTGCAAAACCTGGAGAGGGGGGGCAATTACCTGGTCCAAAAGTTGATTCTTACATCGCAAAACTAAGAAATAGTAAACCTGGAGTAGCTTTAATATCTCCTCCCCCTCATCATGATATTTATTCAATTGAAGATTTAGCTCAACTTATCCACGACTTACACCAAGTTCATCCAAAAGCGAAAGTAAGCGTTAAACTTGTTTCTGAAATTGGTATAGGCACTATTGCTGCTGGAGTAAGCAAAGCTAATGCAGATGTCATTCAAATATCAGGCCATGATGGAGGTACAGGTGCTTCACCCCTGAGTTCTATAAAACATGCAGGTTTGCCATGGGAACTAGGTGTTGCTGAGGTTCATAAATCTCTCTTAGAGAATAACTTACGCGAAAGAGTAATTTTGAGAACTGATGGAGGCCTTAAAACAGGCTGGGACGTAGTTGTTGCAGCTTTATTAGGTGCTGAAGAATACGGTTTTGGTTCTGTAGCGATGATTGCTGAAGGATGCATAATGGCTCGGGTTTGTCATACAAACAAGTGTCCTGTTGGAGTTGCCACTCAAAAAGAAGAATTAAGAAAAAGATTTAAGGGAATTCCAGAAAATGTTGTTAATTTTTTCTTGTATATTGCTGAAGAAGTAAGACAAATAATGAGCAGTATTGGTGTTTCTAATATGGAAGAACTGATTGGTAATAAAGAATTTCTTGCTGCAAGAAATATCGATCTTCCAAAAACTTCTAATATTGATCTTTCTTCTTTAGTAAATAAAGACTCAACCCCTGATAGATCATGGTTAAAACATTCAAAAACTGCTCATAGTAATGGTTCTGTATTAGAAGATAAGTTTTTGTCTGATACTGAATTTATAGATTCAATTAAAAATCACGAAATATTAGCCAAAGAAATTGAGATAAAAAATACTGATAGAAGTGTTTGTGCAAAAATATCAGGAGAAATCGCAGAACTTCACGGCAACACTGGCTTCAATGGCGAACTCAACTTAAATTTCAGAGGATATGCAGGACAAAGCTTTGGTGCCTTTTTACTGAAGGGAATGAATGTTCAATTAATCGGAGAAGCAAATGATTATGTTTGTAAAGGAATGAATGGAGGAATACTCACAATAATTCCACCAAAAATAGAAAAAACTTCCTCCGAACAGGTTATTTTAGGAAACACCTGTCTTTATGGAGCAACAGGTGGGAAATTATTTGCATTAGGAAAATCGGGAGAAAGATTTGCAGTAAGAAATAGTGGTGCTACAGCAGTAACAGAAGGCGCAGGTGATCATTGTTGTGAATACATGACTGGTGGGAAAGTAGTTATTCTAGGTTCCACAGGAAGGAATATTGGTGCGGGCATGACTGGTGGGATAGCTTTTATAATCGATGAGAAGAACAATTTAAGTAATAAAGTTAACAAAGAAATAGTTAGCATTCATAAAATAACTTCATCAAAGCAGGAAGATATCTTATTGGAAATTATTAGAGAATATCGAGCAAAAACAAATAGCTTAAAGGCTGCGGAAATCATTGAAAATTGGTCTTATTATAAGAGTACTTTCAAATTAATTGTTCCTCCAAGCGAAGAAGAAATGCTTGGAATAAAGAAAATGTAAATGCCTTTCTTTATAAAAACTGAAATCATAAAAAAAGAATACTTAATTAATCATGATTTAAAACAAAAAATAATTAACGAACATATTGATTGGATAAAAAAATTAAAAAAAGAGGGAATTAATATAAAAAGTGGTTTTTTAGTAGATGAGTTAAAGAGGCCAGGTGACGGAGGCTTACTCATTCTTGAGATGAATAGTTATAAAAATGCACTAAAGATCATTAAGAATGATCCAATGATTAAAAATGATCTAGTTGAATGGAAATTAAATGAGTGGATTGATTCAAACAAATAAAATCACTATCTTGGATACTTTTTCATAAGTTTTTGAATTTCTTCAGCATGGTAACTGCTACGAGTTAAAGGAGAACTAACAACTTGCATAAAGTTCAAATCTTTTTCCCCGAAAACTTTATAGTAATTAAATTTTGAGGGACTCACAAATCTTTGAACAGGTAAATGATTTGGGCCAGGAGACAAGTATTGGCCAATAGTAACAATATCAACGAAATTACTTTTTAAATCCTTAAGAAGACTTAAGACCTCCTCATCTTTTTCTCCTAAACCAAGCATAAAACCAGACTTTGTATAAACTTTGGAAGAATATTCTCTGGTCCTTTTTAGCAACTCAAGAGTTCTCTCATATTTACCCTGAGGTCTTACTTTTTTATATAGCGAAGATACAGTCTCAATATTATGGTTTAAAACGTTTGGATTTGAATCAAGAACTTTTTCAAGCGCTTTCCAGTTGCCACAAAGATCAGGTATTAAAAGCTCAATAGTAGTTTCAGGCGATTGCTTTCTTACTTGATAAACACATTCAAAAAATTGAGATGCGCCACCATCCTCAAGATCATCTCTATTAACTGATGTGATTACAACATGTTTAAGTTGCATTCTATAAACAGCTTCAGCTAAACGATATGGTTCTGTTGGATCTAATTCTCTTTTAGATCTATCAAAATCAATATCGCAATATGGACATGCCCTAGTACAACCAGGACCCATTATAAGGAAAGTGGCAGTGCCACTAGCAAAACATTCACCAATATTTGGACAACTTGCCTCTTGACATACAGTATTAAGATTTAAATCATTTAACAAATTTGCAGTATTACCAATTCTCTCAACTTGCGGAGCTTTTACTCTTAACCAATCAGGTTTTGAAATTAAACTATTGGAATTATTAGTCAAATTAATTTTTCTAGCCTATATTCCTATTTTACTAAAAACATTTTGAATTAACTATTAATAATTTCAAAAATGAAGACTAGTCAATAGAAGTCAAAAAATAAATGAATTTAACTAGTCCATCGATGATTTTAAAGATCCTAATTCAAGTTACAATTTATAGAATATTTTTGTTCTATCAACTTAAAATAGAACAGTTTTTAGAACGTTATTTTTAGTATAGATATCAGAACAAATTTTTATAAAATATTTTATAAAGAAGCATTTAGAGATGAAATTTTTTTGTACTAAAAAGTGTTTTTTTTAATATTTATTGATACAGTAAAAAATATATGTAATAAAACATTGACTTTTAAATTCAAAAGAAAGCGTATTTTACTATCTGAAAAAAATAAAAACTCTAAAGCAATAATAGGTTATGCAAGAGCTACTAATAATGAATATGAATATTTAGAAGAACAAATAAAAACTTTAAAGGAAGAGGGTTGCGGTTTAGTTTTCTCTGAATTGATTAGTTTAGATGAAGAAATTAAACCCCAACTCAATAAAGCTATAAATTACTTGTCTAAAGGCGATCAATTAATAATAACTCAGCTTGATCGAGCGTTTAAAAATAAAAAAGAATGTTTGCGGACAATAAATAAACTTATTAATAAGGATATTAAATTGCGAACTTTGACTGGTTTTTTTGCGGCTAATGAATCAACTAAAACAAATTCTTCAATTTTTCAGATTTTATATGAATTAGATAATTTAGAAGAACAAAGTTTAGGTGAAAGAAAAAAAGAACAACTATTACAGAGAAAATTATCTGGAAATAATCTGGGAGGAAGGCCCAAAATAAGTCCTTTAAAAGAATCTTTAGTAATCAGATTACGTAATGAGGGATATTCATATCGATCAATTAGATCACAAACGGGAATTGCATTATCAACAATAAGAAGAGTTATATTGGAAGGAGAATTAACATAAAATGAGGAAGAAAGAAATTGAAAATTTAATTAAAGAAAATTTTAAAGATACAGCATTACGTATTTATGAATTAGATAATAAAGATAGGAAAAGTTTGTTAGCAGAATATAGAGAATGGATTATGAATGATTTAGATTCTGAAGAGGTAATGATGTTACCTTATGAAGCCTATACTAATGAATTAGATTCTAATTATTTTGACGATTTACTTTAGTCTAATTAATTATAACTCTGATTAAATGCATAAACATCTTTGGCTATTAATGGTAAAAAGGAAGTATCTTTAGAATATTTTTCTCCATTACAAAAAACAACTAATAATGTGTGTAAAGATTGACTATTAGTCCACCAAGCTGAATCATGTCTAACTTCAGACATTAAGCCTGCTTTACTCCAAAGATTAATGCTTTCTGGTAATCCTTCACCCAAAAAACCATCTATTTGATTAAGAGAATCGTTTTTAAGAACAACTTTATTTAAATTTCTTTTTAAAAAACTTCGTAGATTTAAGTCATTTTTCTGATAATCAATATGAATCATAATTTCCTCCAAAACCCTTGCAGCTGAATCAGAATTCATAGCGTTTCTATTTTTATTATCATGCCCATAAAATTCTTTTTCACGACCATATGGTCCATCATCCCAGGTCTTCTGACAACAATTTATACCACTCAATTCCTCCCAATGTAAATCATGTAGCCAATCGTTTATTATACTTCTTTGATATTTCCAATTTTCCCATAATTCCCCTTCAATACAAGGTCCACTCGTTGTTCCTGTAAGTAAATCAATTAAGAAGCTTGTTGCATTATTACTTGAGAAAGACAACATTTTCCTTACAGCATCATTAAGTTCATCTGATAATAATAAACGTCCTTTTTTAATCCAACTAAATGCAGCAAGGCCATAAACCAACTTGACTATGCTCGCAGGGTAAACCATTTTTTTATTATTAATACCAGTTCCAAAACCTTTAAATACACTTTTATTTTCACTTTTATAATTAATCCAAGTTATGGCAATATCTTCTCTTGAAAAATCTTTATTATTAGAGCATACTCTCCCTAAAATATCATTTAGGGCTAGACCCATCTCTTTACTTAAATTGTAAAAGGTCATTGTATGGAAAATTATAAAAATCCTGTCTCACTATTTAAACAAACTAATTTTTCAAAAACTATTTGGTGGAAGTTAAAAGTTAATATTTCTGGATATCAAAATGAAAAGGAAGATAAATTAGTTACTGAAATATTTAAAAATAGAATTTTTAGGCTTATTTATCCAAATATTTCTCAAAACAACCATAAATTATCAAGAATATTAGTCCAACTATATGAAGATGGTTACGTCTGTTGGATAAATTTAGATGGATTAATTATTGAGCAATACGAATTAGGAAAACCTGAGAATGCTAAAAAGGAACACTTCTCTATAAAAGATAAAGTTCATTCAATTTTAAAATGGATCAAGGATCAATCAGAGTTAAATAATGAATACCTTTGGGGAGGAACATTAGGCCCCAATTTTGATTGTTCAGGATTAATTCAGACTGCTTTTTTAAAGCATCAAATTTATATACCTCGAGACTCTTTTCAAATAAAAAGTTTTTGTAAACACCTTTTTTACTATAAAGAATCATATACGGCTCTAAGACCAGGCGATCTTTTATTTTTTGGAAATGAACAAAAATGTGATCATATTGGAATCTACAATGGAGACGGATTGTATTACCATAGCTCT
>QCQS01000043.1 GCA_003212115.1 Prochlorococcus sp. AG-455-E15
TCTAGAAAAATTTAAATTTTTGTTTACCTGTCTTTCTGAAAATAATGGCTGTATATAATCAATTCCTATTTCAGTACACATTTTTAAAATATCCTCAAAACCACTTTTTGGTATAACAACAGCTATTCCTAATAAGTGAATTTCTTGTTCTTGAAATAAGTAAGGTTTTTTTGATTTAATTATTTCTAAGCAATCATTTTTAACTTTTATAGCTTTCCATAATGAACCCTCTCCGTTAACTATAAATATTTTTTTACCATTTTTTATCCTCATTACTTTATTTAAATAATGAGCCTCTTCTTTAGAAAGTTCTAAATTATTGTTCTTAATATTTTCAATTCTTTCATGGGAAATAATTAATCTTGTTAAGTCTTCCATCTAAAACACTTAATCTTTGAAAACTAAATCTTCATGTTCTTCAACTGACCAATCATTATTTTCACCCCCAATAATTAACTCTTCAATTTTTACATAATTATTTGATATCTCATTCAAAGAATTAATTAATATATCTATTGAAATGGAGTCTGAAGTCCCAAAATCAACCCAACATCTTCCCCAAAGATTTTGATATTCCATAATTCCTAAATTATGCATTAAGGCTGGAAGAGATGCATTTTTTTGGTCATTATCATAGGACATCCAACTTAGATCGGAACCCTCTTCATGAGTTTGCAAATTTTCAGAATTAAATCCACCTAACCTTCCTAAAACGTACCAACTATCAAAAACACCATCTAAATAATTTTTTTCATCTTGAGTTGGTGATTCTGAAAACCTGATCCATATCCAACAATTAAAAGGATCAACTTCCCTAAAAATAATATTCATATTGACTAATATCTTTTTAGATCTACAGCTATTATAAGTAAGTTATTACTAGATTCAAATTCATACCTATAACTTAATTAATAATGCTTGATTTAAAAGAAATATCCTATCAACCCCAAACTGGTGAAAGAAAAATAATAGACAATTTAAATTTAAAAGTTCATGAAAATGAAATCATTTTAATTTGCGGCAATAGTGGTTCTGGGAAAACAACACTACTCGAAATAATAAGCGGATTAACAAATCCTCAAAAGGGAAATATTACTTGGAAGAATAAAATTTTGTCTTCTAGACAAAGAAGATGGTTTTGTGGAGTAGTATTCCAATTTCCTGAAAGATACTTTATAGGTACAACTATTGGTAAAGAATTAAAAATAGGCCATAAATCTTTAAGAGAAAAAAATATAGAAATAGTTTTAAATAAAGTTGGTTTGAAAAAAATCAATCTGACTCAACCACCAGAACAGCTAAGTGGCGGACAACAAAGGCGGTTAGCTGTAGCAGTTCAACTACTTAGAAACCCCTCAATTCTTTTACTTGATGAACCAACTGCTGGATTAGACTATTCAATGAGAAATGATGTGAAGAATTTAATTCTTGATTTAAAAAATAAAAATACAATTATTATTGTTACTCATGAGCCTGCCTTATTTGAGGGAATTCCTTCTAGGATATTATTCTTGGAAAAAGGGAAAATCAAAAATTTTATGAAAGAAAATCATGCAGGATAGGATAGTTCGGGCTACTGCAGCCAATGGAGGAATAAGATTAGTTGCTGTCTTAACAACAGAATCTTCTTTAGAAGCAAAAAAAAGACACGGCCTTTCTTACTTAACCACCTGTATCTTAGGCCGAGCATTTAGTGCTTCACTGCTTTTAGCAAGCTCGATGAAAATAATGCATGGGAGAGTCACTTTAAGAGTTAGATCTGACGGACCTTTAAAGGGATTACTAGTTGATGCTGGTAGAGACGGGAAAGTTAGGGGTTATGTAGGGAATCCTAATTTAGAATTAGACCTTATCAAAATAGGTAATAATAAATATTCTTTTGATTTTACAAAAGCATTAGGTACAGGATATTTAAATGTAATTAGAGATAGTGGATTTGGAGAACCCTTTACAAGCACTGTTGAATTAGTAAATGGGAATATTGCTGAAGACTTAGCTTCATATTTATATCATTCAGAGCAAACTCCCTCTGCTGTATTTATTGGAGAAAAAATTCAAAATAAAAGTGTTATTTGTAGTGGTGGCTTATTAGCTCAAGTTTTACCTAAAAAAGATACTGACCCTCTGCTAGTCTCACTACTTGAAGAAAGATGCAAAGAAATTAATTCTTTCAGCGAAGATCTATTTGAGTCAAAAGATAATCTTCTTGAGTTAATTAGAAATATATTTCCCGATATTGACGATAAATCAATCTCTGAAAAAGCTCGTTCCCAAGAAGTTAGTTTTAAATGCAAGTGTTCGAAACAAAGAAGTTTAAATGCGATGAAAATGCTTGATAAGAGCGAGTTAGAGGACATCCTCAAGAAAGATGGAAAAGCAGAGTTGGTTTGTGAATTTTGTAAAAATAAATATCTTATAAATTTTGAAGAAATTAAATCTATGTTAGAAAATCAATCATAAAAAAATTACGCCTAGCCATAAAATAACCATGGCCGGAATACTTTGAATTTTTTGTATTGATAAAGAGTTGTTTGATACTTCCTGAATGAAAGAATTACTTTCAAGCAATCCACCAAATATTAATCCAATCGAAAGAAAGGTAACACTCCAACCCAGAGAACCTATAAATCTTTTCCCTGATTTAATTTGAGTATAGGTAAGTATTAATGTTGAGATAGAGAGTAAAAGTCTAATATTAGAGTCTGGACTGATAAATAACAAAATTAAAAATAATAGCCCAACAGATATTTTTATTGAAAGATTATCAAATGAAGGGGTAGTTATTTTTGGCAGACTGTACTTACTTGAATTGTTAGAGTTATTATTTAAATTTTTTATCTTAGAAAGAAGTGGGAAGTTATTATTGGTAAATTGATTAATTTGTTTTTCTTTTTTTGAGGCACTCACAGCTTCATAGCTTACATTTCCTGATTGCCTGGCTTTCAAACTACCCATGAGTAATTGATCAAAGGAAGATTCTATTTTCGCTTTTAAAATTAAGTCTTCACCAGCCTCTTTAACTTTAATATCTCTAGCCTTCTGAATATCCTCAAAAGCAGCGCCTTCTTTTACACCTAAAATTTCATAAGGTGATTTTTCGTTATTATTTTTATTACTGTTTGAATCCAAAATTTTTTACCAATACTAACAGATTAACTAATTTTATAATCCATTAAGACTTTATAAAACAATTGGTTCGACTCCACTAACAACGGGAGCAACTTTGTTTAAATTTAATTGATTATTGTCTTCAACAAACTGATTAAGATTCCACTCATTTTTGAAAAGAATAACTGGCCTATTCCAACAATCTTTAACTATTTTACAGTTGAATATTCTGCCTAGTTTTTCAATAGCTGGCCATCCATCAGAAATCCATCTAGCCAATTGATATGGCATTGCTTCAAGATTTGCATCTACACCATATTCACTTTTTAATCTGTGAGTTACTACCTCCAGCTGCAATTGACCAACAGCTGCGAGTATAGGGTCTCTTTTACTCTCATCAAAGTCATAAAGAATCTGAACAGCTCCTTCTTCTCGAAGTTCATTAACACCCTTTCTAAAGTTTTTAAATGCTGAGGGATTTGGATTTCTTAGCCAGCTGAATATTTCAGGACTAAAGGATGGTATGCCCTCATATTCCAGATGAGCACCCGTATAAAGAGTATCTCCAATAGAAAACATCCCTGGATTATTTAAACCAATAACATCTCCAGGATAGGCATCATCAACTACTTCTCTATCTTGCCCAAATATTTTTTGTGGTCTTGATAATCTGATTGTTTTCCCAGTTCTGGAATGTTTAACTGACATATCCTTTTCAAATTTGCCACTACAAACTCTTATAAAAGCAACCCTATCTCTGTGCTTTGGATCCATATTCGCCTGAAGCTTAAAAACAAACCCACTAAATTCATCGCTTGAAGGTTCAATATCCCCTTTATTACTATTTCTTGAAGTTGGTTTTTGTGCCATTTTTAAAAAACTATCTAAAAATGGCCTGACGCCAAAATTAGTCATGGCAGATCCAAAGAAAACTGGGGTTAAAGAGCCATTAAAAACTTTTTCTTTTTCAAATTTAGAGCCTGCCTCATCAAGAACCTCCAATTCTTCAAGTGAGTTTTCAAGTAAATCTCTCTCTACATATTTTGATAGCTCTTTATCTTCAAGACTTAATCTTTTCTCATTCGATTGTTTCCCTCTCACTGCTTTATCAAATAAAATCACCTCTCTCGAAAATCTATCAATAACCCCTCTAAATTCCTCGCCACTCCCAATTGGCCAGTTTATAGGTAGGGTATTTAATCCAAGTTCTGATTCAATTTCATCAAGTAAAGAAAATGGCTCTCTTCCTGGTCTATCCATTTTATTTATGAAAGTAAATATTGGTATTTTTCGCATCTTGCAAACTTCAAACAATTTTCTAGTTTGAGGTTCTAGTCCTTTAGCCGCATCTTCCAACATAACTGCATTATCAGCAGCGGCTAATGTTCTATAAGTATCTTCGGAGAAATCTTGGTGACCTGGTGTATCTAATAGATTGATTACTGATCTTTCATATTCAAATTGCAATACAGTTGATGTAATTGAAATACCTCTTTGTTTCTCAAGTTCCATCCAGTCTGAGGTAGCTTTTCTCTGATTACCCCTAGCTTTTACTGCTCCTGCCTGTTGAATGGCACCCCCATACAAAAGAAGCTTCTCGGTAAGAGTCGTTTTCCCAGCATCTGGATGTGAAATAATAGCAAAATTTCTTCTTTTATTTACCGCATCCAGTATTTCTTTATTATTTAAAATTTTAGTACCTAAGCTCATTTATATAATATAAGGGCCTTTCACTTAGTTCTTAAACATTACCATAGACTATTAAATAATTTTCACCTTCCTCGAACACATCTAAAGAGGATAGATCATTCTCTAAGATGAAATTTTTTAACTCTTTAAAAGTATAAGAAGCTCTTAAAGATGCATAATAATCATTAGTTAAAATCTCATTATATTTAGTTGAGCACTGTGCTTTGAGTTCTAAAGCAGACTTTTCATCTAATGGCCTTTTTAAGTCCTTGTGAAAATTTACAGTAATTTTACTAGATAAAATTCTTATTGTGTTGAAGAAATCTTCAAGATTGGTAATGTGATGAATCAAACTGTTGCTTACAAGTAAACTAATTCTTTTTTTAAATAAAAAATTATTTGATTTAATATCTTTGATGTCAGAACAAATGTAGCGTAAATTTTTTAATTTTTTTTGATTATTAGAAATACTTTTATTATATTCTGCTCTCAAAATCATCTCTTTAGAACCATCTATTCCTACGACTGCAGTATTAGGCCATTTTATTGCTAACTTCTCGGAAATATTTCCTGGGCCACATCCTAAATCAACTATTAAATCTTTTTCACCTAAAGAAATATTTTTTTTCGAAAGATATTGATTTATTTGATTAATTAGATTAACTTCCCCTTCTGAAAAATCAGCTTCATCATAAGAAATGACCTGCTCTTTTTCTTCCATTAATTCAGGTTCGGGGACTCTTTCCATATACTTTCTTAAAACAAAGATTTCATATTAAACATAATTCTACACAAACCGTTAAATAGTGGTAAGAATAGTTGCAGACGCCACAGGTAGAGTTATTCTTCCAGTACGGGTTATTTACATACGTTTTTTTATCGTGACTGTTGCACCAAATAAAGCTTCTTCAGAGAGCAATTCCAATAATCTCAAAAAAGATGATTTTCCAAAGACTGCGCCAGCTGCTTACCCAGTTTTTTTCAGATCTTATAGTAGAAAAACTTCATCTGGCAAAAGGGAGAACTGGAGCGAAGTAGGCGAAAGGAATTTATCGGGATTAAAAGAATTAGGAAAACTTTCTGAAGAAGAATTAATCCTAATGAGAGAGATGCAAAGTAACCAAAAAGCTCAACCTTCAGGAAGATGGTTATGGATAGGAGGAACCCCTTGGATTAATAAGAACCAAAATTTCTCAGGAGCATACAACTGTACCTCAACAAACTTAATCGATTGGGAAGCCTTCGCATTAATGATGGACTTAGCAATGATGGGATGTGGAACAGGTGCTATAATTGAGCCTCATTTTATAAATAATCTACCTACGGTAATTAACAAAATAAACATTAAATCAGTCAGTGAAGTTGGAATAACTCCTAAAGATCAAAGAGAAGAAAAGTCATCATTAGAAATAAAAGGAAAAGATCTACATATCAAAGTTGGAGATAGCAGAAGAGGATGGGTAGATAGCTATAAATATCTTCTTGAGGCATCAAGTAACGAGAGTCTTGAAAGAGAAATTGATGTTTATATTGATTTGGAAGATATTAGGCCTGCGGGAGAATCATTAAAAGGTTTTGGTGGTATGGCAAATCCTATCAAATTGAAAGATCTTTACTCTAGAGTCGCATCACTTCTTGGAAAGGCAATTGGTAGGAAATTAAGTACAGTAGAGTGTTGTTTATTAATTGATGAAGCTGCAGTAACCATAGTTGCTGGGAATATAAGAAGAAGTGCTGGCATGAGACAATTTGCTTCAGATGATAAGGAAGCCGCATCAGCAAAAGAAAATTTATGGAGTCAAGATGAGAATGGTAATTGGAGAATAGATCCTGAAAAAGATGCCCTCAGAATGGCTAATCATACCAGGGTTTACCATACAAAACCCACTTACCAAACTGTTTTGGATGCAGTAACAAAACAATTCCATTCAGGTGAGGGAGCCATTCAATTTGCACCAGAAGCA
>QCQS01000044.1 GCA_003212115.1 Prochlorococcus sp. AG-455-E15
TTTGGGAATTAACCAGCAGTCCAAATATTTTTAATAATTGGCATTATGGTATCCAAGTGTAGTGTCCCAACAAGTAACCAAGCAAAAACAGCTCCTCCACAGCCTCCTAACCAAAATCCACTTGTAAAATCAGCCCAACCAGCTCTTGTAAATAAGTCCTTAGGCGGATTATTAACAGTCGCATCTGGAGGTTGAACATTTGGTGCTTTACCAGGTGCATTGTATAGAACAAAAAGTGCTGTCAAAATATGAACAGCTCCAATAGTAGCGAGAAGTCCAGCTGTTAGAGCAAATTCAGAATTTCTTAATGGACCAGTCATCGTGAAAGGTCCGTATAGAAGATATCCAAAAGCTGCTCCAGTTTCTAAACCTCTAAAATTAGGGGAAATACCTTCTCTGTAAAAAGGTAAATTATTTATGAAGGCTTTTGTAAAATAACCACTATTAACTGGAGTAGCTAAATTACCAACACAAGGATCAGCAACTGTTTTTACTGCCCATTGTTCTGCTACGCCGATATCATTTGGCTGTACAGAAGTATCTATGTATTTCTCATCAAACTTAATAGAACTTGTTGATTCTGAGAATGATTTTTGAAAGTCGCTCATTTTTTTAATAGTTTAGTTTTAAATAATTTATTCAGTTGCTGTAATTAATCTTCCAATCAAAACGATAAAAACAGCAGGCATTGCTATACCAATTAATGGGACAAAAATTGAGGGTAAAAGACTTGGTAAATCAGATGGCATAGTTCTTTAAACATCTTTAAACACTTTAGTATTTATCTGCGAAATAGTGTTAATTTTATTACTGGATGATATAAAAATTATTAACTTTTTACATGATAAATTTTTTCGCAATTATACTTATTATTATTATAGGAATTTTACTTCTAGTTTTAAAAAAAAGAAGCTTTAAAAAGTTAATAAATAAAAGCAATTTATATTCTATTAAATTAAACAAAAATAATAAATTTTTATTTAATAAAAAAAGTTTTTTATACAATCACGAAGACAAAAAGTACTCAGTATTTTATAAAAATTCTCAAAGAAATAAAATGTTTAGTCTTTTTAAGGGTAATACAGAAAAAAAATTAAAGGCATTAAAAATTGCAGAAGAATTAGCTGATAAATCAACATTACCAATTTTACGAAAAGGCTTAAGAGATATTTCTCCTGAAGTCGTTGAAATTTCAGCTTTATTAATAAGAAAGTTCAAGTAAACAATCAATTTTGATTAGTACTGCTTATTGATCTAATTCTGTAAATTGGACGACTTTGACTTTCATGATATGTCCTAATTAAAAGTTCGCTCAATAATCCAAAGCTAAATAATTGAACACCAGCAATTCCTAATATTAATGCAAACATTAACAACGGACGATTTCCAATATCCTCACCTATTATTTTTAAAACTATCAAATAAGAACTAATTGCAAGGCTAATGAAAATACTTATAATCCCGACAAAACCAAATCCATACATTGGTCTTGTTAGAAATTTAGTCATAAACCAAACAGTAAGTAAATCCATTAAAACTCTAAAAGTTCTATCAATTCCATATTTACTAGATCCATATTGCCTGCTTCTATGATTTACTTTAATTTCTTTAATTCTTGCACCTTCAATATTTGCTAAAATGGGAAGAAACCTGTGAAGTTCACCATACAATTTAATATCATCTATTATTTCTTTCTTAAAAGCTTTTAATGAGCATCCATAGTCATGCAACTTCAATCCTGTTACGTGAGCTATTAATTTATTAGCTATTTTTGATGGTATCTTTCTATTAATTAATTTATCTTTCCTATCAAACCTCCATCCACAAACCAAATCATAACCATTATTAATTTCTGAAATTAATATAGGAATATCATTTGGATCATTCTGTAAATCACCATCCAAAGTAATGACTATATCGCCTTTAGAATTATCAAAGCCAGCTGACATTGCTGCAGTTTGCCCATAATTTTTGCGAAGGGAAATAACTGACAATTCTTTAATTTTGAGAGTTAGTTGTTTTAATACTTGATGAGTATTGTCTTTAGAACCATCATTTACAACAATCAATTCAAAATTAAATTTATGAAATGACATTACATTTATAACTTCATCCAACAAAAGACCAATACTCTCACTTTCATTGAAAACAGGAACAATAATAGAAATTAATTGTTTTATATCTGACATTTATATTTAATAATAATTATATAATTTTAACTTAATTTAGAACACTAAAAATGAACAAAAAAAATCACCACTTTTGTGGTGATTTTAATTATTTAAAGGAAATTTAACCAAACTTACCTGAAGTAGATGCTATAACAAATGCTCCAAATGTAAGTATGTTACCAATCGTGAAATGAGCTAGTCCAACTAATCTAGCTTGAACAATTGAAAGTGCAACTGGCTTATCTCTCCATCCAACAAGATTAGCTATTGGAGTGCGCTGATGTGCCCAAACTAATGTTTCAATTAATTCTTGCCAGTAACCGCGCCATGATATTAGGAACATGAAACCAGTAGCCCATACTAAGTGACCGAATAGGAACATCCAAGCCCAAGGAGATAAAGAGTTAACTCCGAATGGATTATATCCGTTAATAAGCTGAGCAGAGTTTAACCAGAGATAATCTCTGAACCAACCCATTAGGTAGGTTCCTGATTCATTAAATTGTGCTACATTACCCTGCCAAATTGCTAAATGTTTCCAATGCCAGTAGAAAGTTACCCATGCTATTAAATTTAATGCCCAGAACATAGCTAAGTACATAGCATCCCAAGATGAACTATCACATGTGCCTCCACGTCCAGGACCATCGCAAGGGAATGCATAACCTAAATCTTTCTTGTCAGGAATTAATTTTGTTCCTCTAGCATCAAGTGCACCTTTGATAAGGATTAGTGCAGTTGTATGGAGACCTAAAGCTATAGCATGGTGAACTAAGAAATCTGCAGGACCGATAGGTAAGAAAGCACTTAATGCATCTTGTCTATTAATAAGATCCATCCAGTAATGATTACCTGGCAATGAATTAGCTGCGAGACTTGCTGAACTTGTAGGATCAGATAATAACGCGTTGAAGCCGTACATCATCTTGCCTTGAGCAGCTTGAACGAATTGAGCAAATACTGGCTCAATTAGAATTTGCTTTTCAGGATTACCAAAAGCCACAACAACATCGTTATGAACATAAATTCCAAGAGTATGGAATCCAAGCAACATTGTTACCCAACTAAGGTGGCTTATCAAGGCTTCCTTCGTTCCAAGCACCCTTGCTAATACATTATCTTTGTTTAATTCTGGATCGTAATCTCTAACGAAGAAAATAGCACCGTGTGCGAAAGCACCAACCATCAAAAACATTGCTATGTACTGATGATGACTATATAAAGCAGATTGTGTAGTGTAGTCCCTCGCAATAAAAGCATAAGAAGGAAGTGCACCCATATGTTGAGCTACAAGAGAAGTTGCTACACCAAGTGATGCTAATGCTAGCCCTAGTTGGAAATGTAATGAATTATTTACAGTTTCATATATCCCATCGTGGTTAATTCCAAAGCTACCTTTATGAGGGTCATTAGGGTGTCTTGTATTGTGAGCTTCTGTAATTTCTTTGAGGCTATGACCAATACCAAAAGTATTTCTGTACATATGACCAGCAATTACAAAAACTGTTCCAATCGCTATATGATGGTGTGCAATATCAGTAAGCCATAATGCCTCACTTTGAGGATGAAGACCACCTAAGAAAGTAAAGATTGCTGTACCAGCTCCCTCAGCTGTTCCAAATACTTGATCTAGAGAATCAGGATTTTGTGCATATGCTCCCCAGTTTAAAGTAAAGAAAGGAGCTAATCCTGCAGGGTGTGGAAGGACTGTTAACCAGTTATCCCAACCTACATGCTGTCCTCTTGATTCAGGTATAGCAACATGAACCAAATGGCCTGTCCAAGCAATACTACTAAAACCAAATAAAACAGCTAAATGATGATTTAATCTTGACTCTGCATTTTTAAACCAAGCTAGAGAGGGTCTAAATTTTGGCTGTAGGTGTAACCAACCTGCAAATAGAGTCCAACAAGCCAAAATACTCATAAATATTGAAGCTTGGAAGAGTTGCTCGTTAGTTCTCATTCCAATTGTGTACCACCAATGGTAGAGGCCTGAGTAAGCTATGTTTACTGGACCACTAGCTCCAGCTTGTGTCATTGCTTCTGTGATACCAGATCCAAAATGTGGATCCCAAATAGCATGAGCAATAGGACGAACATGAGTTGGGTCAAGTACAAACTGCTCGAAGTTACCTTGCCAAGCAATATGGAATAAGTTCCCAGCTACCCAGAGGGCAATTATTGCTAGATGACCAAAATGAGTAGAGAAAAGCTTCTGATAAAGCTTTTCTTCGGTCATACCATCATGACTTTCAAAGTCGTGAGCGGTAGCTATTCCGTACCATATTCGTCGGGTTGTAGGGTCCTGAGCTAGACCCTGGTTAAATGATGGAAATTTTGTTGCCATTGAATTAAAAAGGTGAAGTTCAGGTAATTAGCCCAGGCCGAAAAGGCGAGCGTGGAAGAAAGCCCATGTGGTAGCAATACCACCAACAAGGAAGTGTGTTACACCTACTGCTCTACCCTGAGTTATAGATAAAGCTCTTGGTTGAATGGTTGGCGCAACTTTAAGTTTGTTGTGTGCCCAAACAATCGATTCGAATAATTCTTGCCAATATCCTCTTCCACTGAAGAGGAACATTAAACTGAATGCCCATATGAAGTGAGCTCCCAGGAACATCAAACCGTACATACTTATGGACTGACCATAGCTGGTTAATACTTGAGAAGCTTGCGCCCAAAGGAAATCTCTTAACCAACCATTAATAGTAATGGAGCTTTGTGCAAAATTACCACCAGTAAGCCCCCAAACATCACTCTGCATCTTCCAGGAGAAGTGGAAAATAACTATTGATAAACAGTTATACATCCAGAAAAGAGCCAAGAACACATGATCCCATGAAGAAACTTGACATGTACCACCTCTTCCAGGGCCATCACAAGGGAATCTAAATCCTAAAGAAGCTTTATCAGGGATCAACCTTGAACTTCTTGCGTAAAGTACTCCTTTGAGAAGTATTAAAACAGTTACGTGAATTTGGAAAGCATGAATATGATGGATCATTAAATCAGCTGTGCCTAATGGAATTGGAGCAATAGCTACCTTTCCACCAACTTCTACTAAACTTCCATTAAAAACTTCACTTAAAGCTTTGTGAGGTAAAGCTTCAGAAGTACCTGCTAAAAGAGAAGTGCCAACAGCAGATGCTTGTATACTCTGAACCCATTGAGCAAAAATTGGCTGAAGTTGGATTGCAGCATCACTAAACATATCCTGGGGTCTACCCAAAGCTCTCATAGTATCGTTGTGAATATAGAGTCCGAAACTATGGAATCCTAACCACATACATACCCAGTTCAAGTGACTGATTAAGGCGTCTCTTGCTTTAAGGATTCTGTCTAGTACGTTATCAATATGTTTTGCTGGATCATAATCTCTAACCATTGCAATTCCAGCATGTGCACCTGCACCTACTATGAATAATCCACCTATCCACATGTGATGTGTAAATAATCCAAGAACTGTCATGTAGTCAGTAGCTATGTATGGATAGGGAGGCATTGCATACATATGATGAGAAACAAGTATACTTATTGATCCAAGCATTGCTAGATTAACCGCAAGCTGTGCATGTCTACTTTCTGCCATGAACTCAAAAAGACCTTGATGACCTTTAGGAGCAGGGAATAATATTGGATCTCCTTGCTGTGAATCTAATATTTCTTTCATACTATGACCAATACCATAATTGGTTCGGTACATATGACCACCAATAATTGCTATTACACCAAAAGCTAAATGATGATGTGAAACATCAGTCATCCATAGGCTTCCTGTCACAGGGTTAAGTCCACCTTTGAAAGTAAGGAAGTCTGAGAAAGCTAACCAGTTTAAACTGAAGAAATTACCAGTACCACTTGCAAGTCCTGGAAATATCTGACCGATAATTTGTGGATCACAAAGTTGATGCGGCATAGGCATATCTGCAATAGTTGCTATCTCTTTTCCATTAATGACTAGAGGAGAACCTGCATCAATTGCGTCTAAGAGAGCTGCAGTAGGAGCTCCTATATGAATACAATGGCCAACCCATGCTAAAGATCCAAGTCCTACTAAACCAGCAATATGGTGATTAAGCATAGACTCAATATCTTGAAACCACTCCATTTTTGGAGCTGCTTTGTGATAATGAAAGATTCCAGCATGAAGCATAAGTGCAGCCATTACTACAGCACCTATTGCTAAAGCCATCAATTCACTCTCATTAGTAATTCCCCATGCTCGCCACATGTGAAATATTCCTGAACTGATTTGAATACCGTTGTAGTTAGCACCAAGATCAGCGTTAAGCATTTCTTGACCAACAATTGCCCATACTTGCTGAGCTCCGGGTTTTACATGAGTTGGATCAGCTAACCAACCTGAATAATTAGAAAATCTTGCTCCATGGAAGAATGCAGCACTCATCCATATAAAAATGACTGCAAGATGTCCAAAATGAGCTGAAAAGATTTTTCTTGTTGCTTCTTCAGCATCGCCTGTATGCACATCAAAATCATGTGCGTCAGCATGCAAATTCCAGATCCAAGTTGTAGTTTTTGGACCTTTAGATAATTTAC
>QCQS01000045.1 GCA_003212115.1 Prochlorococcus sp. AG-455-E15
CAAGCCTGCCTTAGAAGTTTTGGAGATGGCATTAGATCCTTATACTCCTGCACAAGTGAGAGTTTCATTAATGGCTGCTCTAGCATATTTGATTATGCCATTTGATCTTTTCCCTGACTTTATGCCTTTAGTTGGTTTTAGTGATGATTTTGTAGCCCTCACAGCAGTACTCAGTATATGGAGCAAATACATGACTCCTTCAATAAGAGCAAGAGCAGAGAATAAGCTAAATAAGTTATTTCCTTTTTATTGAATGAGTAAATTATCTACACAGGAAGAAAAAGAACTCGTCTTCTTCATTAAAGATTGGTTAAAAACGCATGGATTTACCCAAAAAGACTTAGCAAATGAATTAAATATTAAATCGAGTAGAACCTCAGAGATTATTCTCAAAATGAAAGAATTATATAAAAAAGGCGGCATGTTCAATATTGCAAAAAATCTTATAAAGATTGAGCAAAAATGGTTAAACAATATCAAGAACGATTATCTAGAAACAAAACAAATAACACCATATAATCAATTAGATATCGACTCATTAGTAAATCAGATAAATCAAGATACTAGTAAATAAATATTATTTAAAATAAAATATTTTTAATTAAAAATGATATATCCTCTTAAAACTAACGTTTAAATAAATATCGTTTTAACTCCTAAATAAGATAAATAATTAAATTATTAAAGCAAAAATAATATGCATTTTTAAGTTAAATTAATTCTTTTAATAAATAGCTAATAATTACTAAATTTTTTCGTAAATCATATTTAAAATGCTTGAATCCAGGGATAAATATCATAATTAATCCATATACCTTTTTCCCAATATATATCCTCCTCAATAAGATCTTTCAACTCGTTTATATCATTAGCATTAAAAATTCCAAACAAATATTTAGTACATTTTGTTGGCCCTAATGTAACTAAAATATCGCTATCTTTTAAGTTTTTAAGTCTCTTAAGATGTTGTTCTCGAAATGGTTCCCTTTTAATAATTGCATCTTCACAGTACCGACCAAAAACTACAAACTTTTCCATTTTAAAAATAAATAATAGAATGAATAGATACTTAATAATTGCATATATTACGCGCAGATTGCTATGTTATTTAATACAACTTTCTTTTAATTAATTATGCTAACTGGTAGCGATCTCCTTGCAAAAGTTAAAGAACTTGGTGATGTTAGCAAATCTGACCTAGTTCGCGCGTGTGGATATGTTTCAACTAAAAAAAACGGAGGTGAACGCTTAAACTTTACCGCATTTTATGAAGCACTTTTAGAAGCAAAAGGGGTTAATCTTGGTGATTCTGGAGTAGCAGGTATTGGGAAAGGTGGAAGAAAACTTAGTTATATTGCTACAGTTCAAGGCAATGGGAATCTTCTGATTGGGAAAGCATATACAGCACTTCTTGATTTAAAAGCAGGTGATGAATTCGAAATTAAGCTCGGAAGAAAACAAATCAGATTATTACCTACAGAAGAATCTTAAAGACAACAACAATAAATTGGTAATAACATTTTTAATTTTCTATAAATAATTCTTTTAATTAATAAATTATCTTTGTATTTATTTTTTTTGATCAGCAGCTAAACGCATTTCTTTACAAAACTCACCAACATGATCGACAACATCTTTTTCACTTGAGCTCGAGATTCGTTTTACAAATGCACTCCCAATAATTACTCCATCTGCTCCCCACTCACGAACTTTATTAACATGTTCTGGAGTTGATATTCCAAACCCAACAGCAATTGGATTACTATTTACATCTTTTAATTTAGAAATAAGATTTTCTACTCTATTTTCCATTTTGTTTCTCTCACCAGTGACACCTGTAACACTTACTAAATAAGTAAAGCCTTTTGTATGATTTGATATTTGTTTCATTCTTTCAAAAGGAGTAGTTGGCGCTACCAATAAAATTAAGTCCATAGAATGGTTACTAACTATTTTAGAAAATTTATGAGCTTCCTCCAAAGGGAGGTCAGGAACTATTAGTCCAGAAACTCCAGCATCAGATGCCATCTCACAAAACCTTTCAAAGCCAAAACATAGTAATGGATTCAAGTAAGAAAAAAGGATGATGGGGATATTTAATTTACCTTTTAAAGACTCTAAAAGTATAATTACTTTTCTTAAGCTAGTGCCTGACTTTAAGGCGCGAGAGGCGGCCAATTGAATAACAGGTCCATCTGCAAGTGGGTCACTATACGGGATACCTAATTCAATAAGGTCAGCTCCATTATCTTGTAACTTTAATAAGATCTCAGACGTGATATCAATATTGGGATCACCAGCCATTATAAAAGGCATTAAAGCAAATTTTTTTTTATTTTTTAACTCACAAAACATCTCATCTACCTTAGATAAAGATTCATTTTTAGTAATTTGCATTTTGTTATCTTTCATAATTTTTAGATATTTTTTTTATAAAAAATTTATGGATTTTTCTCTAAATCTTCCATAAGTTTTTGCTGCTCTTCGTTTGACAATGAGTTGAATTTGGTTTCTAGTTTATCATTAACAACTTTTTCATACTCTTTTCTATAACGCTTCCTTTGTTCCATAAATGTCATTTTTCCATTTACAACTCTATAAACATAAGATGTTACCCAAGTAATAACAATCAAAATCAAGATACAACTTGATAAAGTAGTGGCAGTAAAATTATCGATGCCAATTTGCGGTGCAAATTTATAACTAATTAATCCTATTAATGAAATAAATAAACCTATTTGTATAACTTTTCCTTTAGTCAATTATTTACCCTTTACCACTTCCTTTTAATCTGAGATTTAAAAATGGAGAAAATAAAATTAAACCAGGAAAGAAAAGAAATACAAGGCCATAAATTCCTAATCTTTCAAATTTGCCCATAATATTCCATCTATTATTCATCCAGTAAAATAGTAACAATGGGATAACAAATAAATAGGTAGAAATAATTCCGATATAAGCAATTAAAGTAGCGAATGAATTATTGAAAAAACTTTCCATTTTAATTTATGGTTGCTTAGTTAAAACATAACAACTATTGGAAGTTATCGTCAGAACTAAAAATAAATAATTAAATAATGGGAGTGGGGGGACTTGAACCCCCACGAGCTAAATCGCTCGACGGATTTTAAGTCCGGCGCGTCTACCAATTCCGCCACACTCCCAAGGGAATTTGCGCTATCTAATCGTAGCTGAAAGTATCCCATTTAACCAAGAAAAATTGGAAAATTTACACTTTTAATTGTCAGATTAAATCTAATTTTTAATTTACTATTCCTTCTACTTGCCATTGCAAAGTTTCACCTGCATGAAATGGTTTTATTTGTCCGACAATATTTTTTTCTTCAACAACATCAATATATTCTTTAATTTTGTTAGGTCTAGAAACTAATTTTAATTTTTCTTTATTTGGTGGGACATTATAAAAATTAGGGCCATTCAAACTTGCAAACTTTTCAAAATTATCTAGAGCATCCTCCTCTTCGAAAACTGTTAAGTAGCTTTCTATTGCTACTGGCGAATTAAAAATGCCTGCACATCCACAAAAAGCCTTCCACTTCCTAAGGTGTGGAGCAGAGTCAGTCCCCAAGAAAAAACATTTTTCCCCACTTGTTGCCGCTCTCCTTAAAGCGAGTCTATTATTTTCCCTCTTAGCAACTGGTAAGCAGTAAAAATCACTATTTAAGCCTCCAAAAAACATTGCATTTCTATTTATATGCAAATGATGCGGAGTAATAGTAGCCCCAATATTATTTTCTTGCACAAAATCCACTGCGTAAGAGGTGGTTATATGTTCTAGAACGATTTTTAATTTTGGAAATCTTTTGGTTATTTGAGAAAGTTCTTTATCTATAAAAACTTCTTCTCTATCGAATACATCTACTTCAGAATCAGTCACTTCCCCATGAATTAAAAGAGGCATTCCAGAATCTTGCATTAATTCAAAGATCTTATAAAGATTTTCTATTTTCCTAACTCCATGACTGGAATTTGTTGTGGCATTAGCGGGATATAATTTTGCTGCAAAAAAAACATTATTTTTAAAACCATTAATTAGTTCCCCTTTATCAGTGTCATCTGTAAGATAAATTGTCATTAATGGTTGAAACTTAGAACTTTCTGGTAGCGCTTCAACAATAGATTTCCTATAAGAAATAGCGCTATTGATTGATGTTATGGGACTTTTAGTATTTGGCATAACAATGGCTCTTCCAAAATATTTCGAAGTAAACTGAATGATATTTTTTAATACAAGACCTTCTCTTAAATGTAAATGCCAATCATCAGGTTTTATTATGTTTAAAGTCTTCAAAATTTTTTCTATTTAATCAATTTTAACAGCAAATTAAAATTGACAATAAATTATAGATATTCGAGGATAGTTATTAACCAATTATGAAAATTTTTTATCTAAATTAAATCCTAAATATGAGTGATTTTTTATTTCCAATAATAGAAATATTTTTAGGCATAGTTTTACTTTTTGCTGGAGGAGAATTCTTTATTCAAGGAGCCATATTTTTATCTCTAATTTTAGGAATACCTCAAATAGTAATTGGTTTGACAGTTGTTTCTCTTGGGACAAGCTCACCTGAGTTGTTGGTAAGTTTGAGTTCAATTTTAAAAGGCAGTGATTCGCTTGCGGCAAGCAATGTAATTGGAAGCAATATTTTTAATATTCTCGTTGTTTTGGGCATAAGCTCATTGATAACACCTCTTAAAGTAAAAAGCAGAATAGTCAGAAGAGATGTGCCTCTTTTAATGGCAATTTCTTGTGCAGTTTGGGCTATGTCATCAACAGGCTTATTAACATTGCAAGCAGGGGTATTTCTAATATTTTGTTTAATCTTAAATACAATATGGGAAATCAATACCATCAATGAAAAAGGAGAGGAGACAAAAGATGCTGAACCAGAGATAGAAGAGTTAGAAGATAACCATAAAGGAAAAATAAATATTTTACTAAAGCTAATTTTGGGAATATTTCTTTTAAGTTTTGGTTCAAATATTTTAGTAAATGGTTCTCAAACGCTTGCTAATCTTTTGGGTGTAAATGAAATTGTTATTGGTTTAACTATCGTCGCAACTGGGACATCTTTACCAGAATTAGTAACTTCAATAATTGCTGCATTTAAAGGCAAAACAGATCTTGCGATTGGGAATGTAATTGGAAGTAATTTACTAAATCAACTTTTAATCCTTGGAAGTTGCAGTATTTTTTCAGGATTTAAAGGTTTAGTAATTGAAGAGAGTCTAATAAAAGTTGACTTACCTTTTATGGTTTTAACTACCTTTGCATGCTTACCAATTTTCTGGAGCAAAGGGAAAATCACAAGAATTGAAGGATTTATTTTGCTTAATCTTTATATTTTCTACATTCTCGATAAGATACTTTTCCTGAATGGATTTAACTTTCTTTCTGAATTAAGGATAGGTTTATTTATTTATTTTGCATTACTTATAGTATTTCTGATTGTTCAAGAAAAATTAAAATTTTCTAATTCATAATTTTATCCATACATAGTCACAAATTCTTCTGAGATAGTTGGGTGCAAAGCCATAGTAATATCGAAGTCTTTTTTTGTTATCCCTGCATTTAATGAAATTGATACCATTTGAATAATCTCAGACGATGTTTCTCCAAACATATGACATCCCAGGACTTTGTCAGTTAGCTTATGAACTACAATCTTCAACATACATTTTGATTTATTCTTTTTAAAGGTATTAGACATAGGGGTAAATTTGCATTTGAAAATTTTTATATTTTTTTCAGAGTAAATCTCTTTAGCTCTTTTCTCACTTAAGCCAACTGTTGAAATTTCTGGAATAGTAAAAACGGCCTTAGGGATATATTCATAATTTACTTTTCTATTTTGGTCATTAAAAAAATTATCCGAAAAAACTCTCCCTTGTTCTATTGCTACTGGAGTTAAATTTGGCTTATTTATGATATCGCCAACTGCAAAAATATTTG
>QCQS01000046.1 GCA_003212115.1 Prochlorococcus sp. AG-455-E15
ATGTATTCAAAATAATCTGTTAAAAATAAAAAATTATTAAATAAATTTCAATTTTTCATTATAAAATTCCTAATTTATGAAGAGGTCCAGAGCCTGAAATAAGTTCAATAAAAAGCACAAGAAAAATAATCATTGCAACCCTTCCGTTCCACACTTCTGAACTATTATTCCAACCCCATTGCCACTTCTCTTGGGGATAAAGTTTAACTTTTTCAGGCAACTGTGAAGCCTCCTCTATATTAACAAGAGGTCCTTCCAAGCAGGAAATAACTAGATCACTAAGGCCTTCAATAAAAGTAGGATGAGTATTTAGAGCCTTAACTCTCCGAAAGTTTTTAATCCCAGCCTTTTCAGCAATTTCTTTATATTCAATATCAATTTCTTGCAATGTTTCGATATGCTCTCCAACAAAACTGATAGGAACCACAATCAAGTCATTAACATTTGACCTTCCAAGATCCGCTAAAACTTCTTCTGTATAAGGCTTCAACCATTCAACAGGACCGACTCTACTTTGATAAGAAAGAGTATGAGGGTTACTATGCCCTAAACATTTTTCTAGCTCATTTATTATTAATAGAGAACAATCTTCAATTTGTTGTTTGTAAGGGTCTCCAGCTTCCTCTACATAACTCTTAGGAACTCCATGAGCAGTGAAAAATATATGGGCTTTTGAAGGTGATTCACAAAGTGAAATTTGTTCAGAAATTAATTCGACCATAGACTTTAAATAACCTGATTGACTGAACCAACTCCTTACACATCTCATTGGAACCTTCTTAAATTCATCATCAGAATCTCGCAATTTTTTTAATTCCCTAAAGCTCGAACCACTAGTACTTATCGAAAAATGTGGATACAAGGGTATTACAACAACTTGATCTATGCCATCTGCTTTCATATCAGCAATTGCTGATTCGGTAAAAGGATGCCAATACCTCATGGCGATATAAGTAGTGGCATTAAATCCTTTATCCCTTAATTTAGATTGTAGTTCTCTTGCTTGTTGTTCAGTTATCCTTCTTATAGGTGAGCCTCCCCCTATAGAGAGATAGGCCTGTTGTGAAGTAGTACTCCTGAGCGTACTAATTAACCAAGCTAGGGGCTTCTGAAAAACAGGGAAGGGGGTCCTGATTATTTCTGGATCAGAAAAAAGATTATATAAGAATGGGCCTACATCAGTAATGCGTTCAGGCCCTCCTAAATTCATTAATAAGACGCCTATTTTATCCATTTAAAATTTATGGAGATTGAAAATCAACATTTAAAACGTCATTATATGGACAATTATATAAGTAAATGAACGTTATTCAGGAAATTAATAATGTCAATGATAAATTTGCTACTGAAGGCAGCAAGCTTAAAATTGAGAAAAGAGGAGAGAAATTAAATATTCGTGGTTCACTACCCTCGAAAGAAGATAAAAATAACTTTAAAATTCAAAGAATATCTCTAGGTTTAAAGGCTGATATTTCTGGGTTAGAGGAAGCCAAAAAAAAATTACAATTAATCAATTTGCAATTGGAATTGAATCAATTTGATTGGATTAATTGGATAGGCAACCCTTATAAAAAGCAAATCAAAGATGGTTTTGAATTCCCAAATAGATTAAATCAATTTGAGGAATTTTTTTTTAAAGAAAACAAAAGTGATTTTCGGACCAGCACAAGAAAAACTACTTGGAGAAGTTCTTACAAACCTTACATTAAAAGAATTCTAAATATTTATAATGAATATGAGAATGAAGCTTTAGAAAAAGTATTTCAAAAAACACTTGAAAGTTATCAGGAAGGTACCAGAAGTAGGAAACAATGCGCTACTTCTTTAAGTGTTTTGGCTAAGTTTTTGGACATTAAACTTCCAGAAGATTGGAAATTAAATTCTAGGGGATATGGTCTGAACAAAGCAGGATTTAGGGATCTTCCTAAAGACGAATTAATAGAGAAACTTTGGGAGACTATACCAAACAAGTCTTGGAAATTTGTTTTTGGTCTAATGGCTACATATGGATTAAGGAATCATGAAGTATTTTTTTGTGATTTAAGTTCTCTTACTAATTTTGGGGACAAAATTATTAGAGTTTTACCTACGACTAAAACTGGGGAACATCAAGTTTGGCCATTTCATCCTGAATGGGTGGAAAAGTTCGAATTATCAAAACTTGGGGAGAACCCAGAACTTTTACCAAATATTAATAGAGACCTTAAAATTACAACCTTACAGAAAATTGGAAAAAAAATAACAGATCAGTTTAAGCGTTACTCTTTACAAATAAAACCTTATGATCTGAGGCATGCTTGGGCAGTTAGAACAATTTTTTATGACTTACCTGATACTGTGGCTGCCAGAATGATGGGACATTCGGTTAGTTTACATACTCAAACTTATCACCACTGGATTACTAAAAGAGATCAACAACAGGCAGTAAATAATGCACTTTTAAAAGTCAAAAGAGTTAAAAATAATTAAGGATTTATAATAATTAAATAAAAACAAGGGGTCATATGAAAGAAAAACCATCTTCTTCCGAGAAAATATTTAACCTCGATAATCAAGCAAATAAACTTGGAATGGGAGGTAAATTATCACCGGATAGCGATGAGAGCTCATATAAAAAAAGAATGCAGCAAAGAAAAGACATTCAAGCCGAAAGACTACAAATTAGAAAAACTAAAAAAGGATTGATAATTGTTTTTACAGGAAATGGCAAGGGCAAGACAACTGCATCTTTAGGTATGGCTTTAAGGACGATAGGGCATGGCTATAAAGTAGCAATAATTCAATTTATCAAAGGAGGCTGGACCACTGGAGAAGAAAAAGCACTTAAAAACTTGTCTTCAAACATTTCTTGGCATTCATTAGGCGAGGGATTTACTTGGGTAACACAAGACAGAATAAGAGATGAAAAATTAGTTCAAGAGGCGTGGCAACTAGCCAAAAAATGCATACAAGATGAATCTTATAAACTTATCATTCTTGATGAAATCAATATTGCGACAAAACTTGGTTATCTTGCACCCGAAGAAATAATCACTTTTTTAAAAAGCTTAAATAATAGAAAAAATCATATTGTTTTAACTGGAAGGGGAGCATCTGACTCAATTATCAATTACGCTGATCTCGTAACAGAAATGAAACTAATAAGACATCCATTTAAAGAACAAGGAATAAAAGCACAAAAGTGCGTTGAATTTTAATTGAAGTAAATTACTATTTAAATTTTCTTTAGGCAGGTTTAGAAATGTTTAAAGACGCAAGCAATATCTGAACAAAAAATAAATTTGGTACATTTACTTGCTAAGGTCTTAAAAGTACAATTGTTGAATGACTTACAAAAGAGTTCTCTTAAAACTTAGTGGTGAAGCACTAATGGGTGAAAAACCTTATGGTATTGATCCTGCTATAGTTCAGTCAATTGCAGAGGATGTTTCAAAAGTAGTCGAAAATAATGTACAACTTGCGATAGTTGTTGGTGGTGGAAACATTTTTAGAGGGCTTAAAGGATCTGCAGACGGAATGGATCGCGCGACGGCTGATTATGTAGGGATGCTAGCAACAGTAATGAACGCAATTTCACTTCAAGATGGTCTTGAGAGAGTAGGAGTTGCAACCAGAGTGCAAACAGCAATAGAAATGCAGGAAATTGCTGAACCCTACATCAGAAGAAGAGCCATGAGGCACTTAGAAAAAGGTAGAGTTGTAGTTTTCGGAGGTGGATGCGGAAATCCATTTTTTACAACTGATACCACGGCCGCTTTGAGGGCAGCAGAAATAAACGCTGAAGTCGTTATGAAGGCTACCAAAGTTGATGGAGTATACGATCGTGATCCAAATCAATTTAAAGATGCAAAAAAATATTCCTCTCTCAGTTACCAACAAGTTCTTAGTGATGAAATTGCAGTAATGGACAGTACTGCGATTGCACTTTGCAAAGATAATAATATCCCAATTATGGTTTTTGATATATTCAAAAAAGGAAATATTTCTAAAGCTGTTGCTGGTGAGCCAATAGGCTCTTTAATTAGTTAAAGATCATTTAATTTTTTTAATTATGAAAGAAAAAGAAATCCAAGAAAATATGAATAAAAGTATTGAAGCCACACAAAGAAACTTTAATACAATTAGAACAGGCAGAGCTAATGCTTCATTGCTAGACAGAGTAAGTGTTGAATACTACGGAGCAGAAACACCAATAAAAGCACTTGCCACAATAAGTACTGTTGATTCACAAACAATTTCAATACAACCTTTCGATATTTCATGTTTACAAGCGATAGAGAAATCTATTTCTATGAGTGATTTAGGTATTACTCCAAATAATGATGGAAAAGTAATAAGAATAAATGTTCCTCCTTTAACAGAAGAAAGAAGAAAAGAATTTTGTAAATTAGCCTCAAAATATGCAGAAGAAGGAAAAGTTGCCTTGAGAAATATCAGAAGAGATGCTGTTGATAAAGAAAAAAAAGACGAAAAAGATGGGCTTATTTCTATTGATGAATCAAGAGATAATCAATCTGAAATTCAGAAAATCACTGATAAATATATTGCTTTAATAGAAACTAAATTGTCTGAAAAAGAAAAGGAAATTCTAAAAGTTTGATAGGATTTGACGTTGTAATAATTGGTGGAGGTTTATCAGGATCTGCCACTGCTCTTAACCTATCCAAGAAAGGATATTCAGTTTTAATTATTGAAAAAGAAAAATCCCAAGATTACAAACCATGTGCGGGTGGGATGGCATCTTCAATGCAAAGATTTCTTCCTTTAAATATTCAAGATTGTATAGAATCAAAAATTAAGAATGTTGAATTTAGATGGAAGGCTACAGATAATGTAACTGCTGATCTGACTGGTGAATCGCCATTTTGGATTGTTAAAAGAGAAAAACTAGATCAATTGTTACTTGATGAATCCTTGAGTAATGGAGCTCAGATAATGAGACCATTATTGATAGAAAAAATCCAAAAAAAAAATTATAAATGGGAAATTTCTTGCAATAACAAAATAAAATATATTACAGAATTTCTCGTAATTGCAGATGGGTCACAATCGAAATGGGCGAGTTATTTCAATTTAGGACCCAAAAAACCGAAATTTGCAAACACAATCTCATTAAGATTGAAAGGATTAGGTGAAATATCTAGAGATGCAGTTAGATTTGAGTTTGGATTTATAAAATATGGTTTTGCATGGGCGTTCCCCCTAAGAGAAAGCTTAAATATTGGTTTAGGTACTTTTATAAATAATGGTCTTTTAGAAAATCAGGCTATAAATGAACAAGTAATCAGAAGCTTCGGTTTTGATGATTTTCCTCATAAAACAATTAGTAAGAAACTGAGAATATGGAATGGCTTTCACTCAATTAATGGTGACAAAGTTTTAGCGGTTGGAGATGCAGCATCTCTATGTGATCCATTTTTAGCTGAAGGAATTAGACCATCTTTAATTAGCAGTTTTTATGCTGCAGAATACATAGATCAGTGCTTAGCAGGAAAAGTAGATGATTTAAATCTTTATACAAAAAAAATAAACAACATTTGGGGGAAATCAATGGCTTGGGGGAGAAGAATAGCCCAAGTATTTTATAGATTTCCCAAAACTGGTTATCAATTAGGTGTCAAAAGAAAAACAGCACCTAAA
>QCQS01000047.1 GCA_003212115.1 Prochlorococcus sp. AG-455-E15
AGAAAGGAGCAAAATCATGACAAAAACACCTGATACAACAAAAACAGCAATTGCTCATGGGAATTATGTTCGCGGGTCGGCCTCTAAAGTGAGAAGAGTTTTGGATCAGATAAGGGGTAGATCTTATAGAGATGCATTGATTATGTTGGAATTTATGCCTTACAGATCTACAGATCCCATTACTAAAGTTCTAAGATCTGCTGTTGCTAATGCAGAACATAACTTTGGAATGGATCCATCTACCCTAGTTATTTCCTCTGCATGGGCTAATAGTGGTCCAGTAATGAAAAGGTATAGACCCAGAGCTCAAGGTAGAGCTTTTTCAATTAAAAAACAGACTTGCCACATCAGTATTTCTGTTGAGTCTGCTTCTACTCAAACTAATGCGGAGGTACAAAACTAATGGGACATAAAATACATCCTTCTGGACTAAGATTAGGAATTACACAAGAGCATCGCTCTAAGTGGTTTGCTACTTCTAAAACATATCCAATTCTTCTCCAAGAAGATTTTAAAATTCGTACCTTCATACAAAAAAAATATGGAGCAGCAGGAATTAGCGATGTCTTAATAGCAAGAAAAGCTGACCAACTGGAACTTGAATTAAAAACAGCAAGACCAGGAGTTATAGTTGGAAGACAAGGAAGTGGTATTGAAGAATTAAGATCTGGCATCCAAAAAACTATAGGTGATAGAACAAGGCAAGTCAGAATAAACGTTGTTGAAGTTGAACGAGTAGACGCTGATGCTTTTTTACTAGCTGAATATATAGCTCAACAACTAGAAAAAAGAGTCGCCTTTAGAAGAACTATTAGGATGGCCTTACAAAGGGCTCAAAGGGCTGGAGTTCTAGGTCTTAAAATTCAAGTAGGGGGAAGGTTGAATGGAGCTGAAATAGCTAGAACTGAATGGACTAGAGAAGGTAGAGTACCTTTACATACTTTGAGAGCCGAGATTGACTACGCAACACGTGAAGCTAATACAACTTACGGTGTTTTAGGCATTAAAGTTTGGGTTTTTAAAGGTGAAGTTCTCCCTAAAGAAGAACAAACTATCCCTGTGGGTGCGAGCCCTAAGAGGAAAGCTAGTAGAAGACCTCAGCAATTTGAGGATCGTTCAAATGAGAATTCATAGGAGGTATAAAAATGCTTAGTCCAAAACGTACTAAATTCCGTAAACAACATAGAGGCAGAATGAGGGGTGTAGCCTCAAAAGGTAATACTATTGCATTCGGTCAATTTGCTCTCCAAGCTCAAGACTGTGGCTGGGTAACTGCACGTCAGATTGAAGCAAGCAGAAGAGCTATGACTAGATATATCAAACGTGGTGGTCAAATCTGGATAAGAATATTTCCTGATAAACCTGTAACCATGAGACCTGCCGAAACCAGAATGGGTTCTGGTAAAGGTAATCCAGAGTTTTGGGTCGCAGTTGTAAAACCTGGAAGAATACTTTTTGAAATGGGTGGTGAGGATATCACTGAGGAAACTGCAAAGGAAGCTATGCGTCTGGCTCAATACAAACTTCCTGTAAAAACTAAATTTATCTCAATTGATAAAAATCTAGAAAATTCCTCCCAAGAAAATACAAAAAATATTAAAAAATCTCAAGAGGAGGTTAAACAATGAAAAACTCAGAGTCACTTAAGGAATTTAAAAAATTAAATTCTGAACAAATTACTGAAAAGATTAACCAATTACGAAAAGATCTTTTTGACTTGAGATTCAAGCAAGCTACAAGACAGCTCAATGAAACTCATAAATTTAAAATTATCAAGAAACAAGTTGCGCAATTACTAACTCTCAGTAAGAGTCAATCTGCTTCTGAAACAACTTCTGATTAATTATTAGTTATGGCACTTAAAGAAAGAATTGGTACTGTTGTAAGCGACAAAATGGATAAAACAGTTGTTGTTGCTGTTATTAACAGATATCCACATCCCACTTATAAAAAAATTGTAAGTAGAACTACTCGATATAAGGCGCATGATCCAGAAAATACATGCGTTTTAGGTGATCGAGTTAAAATTAGAGAAACTAGACCGCTTAGTGCTCATAAAAGATGGGCCATAGAAGAGATTCTCAATAAAACAAGTCAGGCTGAGGAGGTTAAAAAATGATTCAACAAGAAACTTATTTAACAGTTGCAGATAATAGCGGAGCAAAAAGACTCCAATGTATTAGGGTTTTAGGTTCTAATAGAAGGTATGCACATGTCGGGGATGTAATCGTAGCAACTGTAAAAGATGCTCTTCCTAACATGGGAGTTAAGAAATCTGAAGTTGTTAAAGCTGTTATCGTCAGAACTAAAGCAACATTAAGAAGAAATACTGGTAATTCAATCAGATTTGATGACAATGCGGCAGTATTGATTAATGAAGATAAGAATCCAAAAGGTACTAGAGTCTTTGGTCCTGTAGCTAGAGAACTGCGGGATAAAAATTATACAAAGATTGTTTCTCTTGCTCCGGAGGTGATTTAAATGTTGGATTCATTAAAGCAAAAGAAAAATTTCCAGAGAATAAAAATGAGAATCAAAACTGGAGATTTGGTAAAAGTAATTAATGGCAAGGACAAAGGGAAAACTGGTGAAGTTTTAAAAACTATCCCTCTTGAAAATAGAGTAGTTGTAAAGGGAATTAACCTTAGGACCAAACATGTAAAACCTACTCAGGAAGGGGAAACTGGAAGAATTCTTACAGAAGAAGCATCTTTACATGCATCAAATGTAATGTTTTTTTCAAAGGATAAAAATCTTACAAGTAAGATTGAATACTTTATTGATAAAGAGGGGGTTAAGAAAAGAAGATTGAAGAAAACTGGTGAAGTAATTGATTAATTTTTCATCAGAAACCAGATTTCAACTTTTTCTAATTTATCAATTCTGACAAAGACCAGAATTAACAAAAAATTATGACTCTAAAAAATCGCTACAAAGAATCAATAAGACCAAAACTTTTAAAGGATCTTGGTCTTAAAAATATTCATCAAGTACCTAAAGTTGTCAAAGTCAACGTTAACAGAGGTCTTGGTGAAGCAGCTTCGAATTCGAAAGCTCTTGAAGCCTCTTTAAATGAAATGGCAACAATTACTGGACAAAAGGCTTTAGTAACTAGGGCCAAAAAAGCTATCGCGGGTTTTAAAATTCGTGAGGGCATGCCTATTGGTTGTACTGTAACTTTGAGAGGAGACAGGATGTATTCTTTTTTGGAGAGATTTATAAATCTAGCTTTACCAAGAATAAGAGACTTTAGAGGAGTTAATCCAAAAAGTTTTGATGGGAGAGGTAATTACACCGTTGGAGTGAAAGAGCAATTGATTTTTCCTGAAATCTCTTTTGATAAAATAGACTCAATAAGAGGTATGGATATAACTATTGTCACTAGTGCAAAATCAGATCAAGAAGGTAAAGCTCTTTTGCAGGAGTTAGGAATGCCTTTTAGTAAGAATTAAATTAAAACTATGTCAAATCACGATCCTATTTCAGATATGCTAACTCGAATTAGAAATGCGAGTCAAAAAAAGCATACAACCACAACAATCCCAGGCTCAAAAATGTCCTTAAGTATTGCCAAAGTACTTCAAAAAGAGGGGTTCATTTCTGATATTAATGAGGAAGGTGAAGGTTATAAATCACAATTAATACTCGGCCTCAAATATAGTGGAAAAAACAAATTTCCTACTATCCGATCTATGCAAAGAGTTAGTAAACCTGGTTTGAGAATATATAAAAATACTAGAGGTTTACCAAAAGTTCTTGGAGGTCTTGGAGTTGCCATAATATCAACCTCTAAAGGCGTTATGAGTGATCGCGATGCTAGAAAGCAAGGCATTGGCGGCGAAGTCCTCTGCTATGTTTATTAAGGAGAATTAATCATGTCAAGAATCGGAAAAACACCAGTACTTATTCCAGAGAAAGTTACAGTTGATTTTGATGGATTAATAGTTACAGTTAAGGGACCAAAGGGTGAGTTAAAACGTCTCATGCCTGAGGGAGTTAGTTTTGATAAGAAAGATAATACTATTGTCGTAAGTCCTACAACAACCAAAATACATTCAAGACAGAGACATGGTTTATGTAGAGCTTTAATTGCAAATATGGTTGAAGGGGTTACTCAAGGTTTTTCAAAGAAACTTGAAATTGTAGGCGTTGGATCAAGAGCACAAGTAAAAGGTAAAAATCTAGTTGTTAGTGCGGGATATAGTCATCCTATAGAAATGATCCCCCCTGATGGTATAACATACAAAGTTGAGAGTAATACAAACGTTACTGTATCTGGAATTGATAAGGAAATTGTTGGTAATGAAGCAGCAAAAATCAGATCAATTAGACCTCCAGAACCATATAAAGGCAAAGGAATTAAATATCATGATGAGAGAATTCTCAGAAAAGCTGGTAAATCTGGCAAAAAATAATTCTAATTAAAAAAATGACCAAACTTTCCAGGAAATTACAAACTCAAAAAAGACATAGAAGATTAAGGAGATTCTTAATTGGAGATGCAACTCGTCCAAGATTGTCTGTTTTTCGCTCTAATAATCATATTTATGCCCAGGTTATAGATGATAGCGCTCAAACAACTATTTGCTCAGCTTCAACTGTTGATAAAGAACTAAGAGAAAAATCTGAGAAATTACCTTCAGATTGTAATTCTTCTTCCATTGTTGGAAAATTATTAGCAAAGAGAGCGATACAAAAAGGTATTAAGCAAGTAATTTTTGACCGTGGAGGTAATCTATATCACGGGAGAGTAAAGGCACTTGCAGATGCCGCTCGTGAAGCTGGCCTAGAATTCTAACTCTTAATTTTTTACTATGACTGACACTCCAACAAAACAAGAAATTCAATCCAAGAACGATAACGTTCCTGGAGCTACACCCGTAGAACAAAAAAAGAATAATCGTAATGATCGAAAAAGAAATAAAAGAGGTGATTCAAAAAATCTAGAGAGAGATTCTGATTGGCAAGAAAGAGTTGTTCAAATTAGACGTGTTTCTAAGACTGTTAAGGGTGGAAAAAAAAATGAGTTTTAGAGCAATTGTTGTTGTAGGTAATGAGAAAGGTCAGGTTGGAGTTGGAGTTGGTAAAGCAGGGGATGTTATTGGTGCTGTGAGAAAGGGAGTTTCAGATGGTAAAAAGAATCTTGTTAGGGTTCCCTTAACCCCAAATAATTCAATACCGACTTTATCTTTAGGCCGGGATGGTGCTGCAAATGTACTAATTAGACCAGCTGCACCAGGTACAGGTGTAATTGCCGGTGGTTCGATAAGAACAGTTTTAGAATTAGCTGGCATAAAAAATGTTTTAGCAAAAAGATTGGGTAGTAAAACACCTTTGA
>QCQS01000048.1 GCA_003212115.1 Prochlorococcus sp. AG-455-E15
TACTTTTTGGCTTAGGAGGAATAGTATTTTTAGGAGTTCCACAAGAACTTTTAGGAAATTGGTGGTTGATGGCTGATAAGTCTCTAAATAATGTTGCTTTTAACTTTGGAGAACTTTGGATGCTTGCAGCTTCTCTAGCTATGGCTTTAGGAACAATTTTAATTAGATTCACTTGTACTAAAAGTGATCCAGTTGCAGTCACAGGTTGGCATATGGTTTTAGGCAGTTTACCCTTAATTACTAAACACTGTTTACAATCAAGTTTCAAAATAATCCCAGATTGGTCAATATTTGAATGGGGACTTATGTCATTTGCAAGTATTTTTGGAGGAGCAATAGCATATGGATTATTTTTCTACTTTGCAAATAATAAGGAAATAACTGGATTTAGCACTCTTGCATTTTTAACTCCTGTTTTTGCTCTTCTTAGTGGGGGTGTTTGGTTAGATGAAAGACTCACTGGGGTTCAGTGGATAGGAGTAGTGTTTGTTCTTATCTCTGTATTTTTTGTTAGCCAGAGAAAGAGTTTATGGGAAAATAAATTTTCTGATACTACTATTTAATAAGTGTCTTTTTGTAAAAAGTTTAATAATGCGAATAGTTTTACTTAGTACTCCAATAGGTTTCTTAGGTAGCGGCAAAGGTGGTGGAGTTGAATTAACTATAAATTCTTTAGTTTCAGGTTTAATTTCTTTAGGTCATTCTGTTGATGTTGTAGCTCCAAAAAATTCTAAGTTACATGAAAGTAATGTAAAAGCAAAATTACATTTTGTGGAGGGTGAAGATCAAATTAGTTGGCAGCATCAAAATTACAATTCTCCCGTGAGTATTCCAGATAATTCTCTTTTAGCAGGAATGCTCGAAAAGGGATTAGATATCGCTAAAAATGCAGATGTATTATTGAACATGTCCTATGATTGGTTGCCTATTTGGATGACTCTAAATTTAGAGATACCAATTGCACATATTATTAGTATGGGTTCTGAAAGTTTAGTAATTAGTAATTTAATTTCTAAGGTATATACAAAATATCCAAATAATTTTGCTTTTCATTCAAAAATGCAAGCTAATGATTATTCATTCATAAAAAAACCAACAATTATTGGGAATGGGTTTAATTTAGATAATTATATTTTTCAAGATTCAGTGAAGGGGCCCTTGGCATGGGTTGGAAGAGTAGCTCCAGAAAAAGGATTGGAGGATGCAGTTTATGTGGCAAATGAACTTGGAGAAAAATTAAAAGTTTGGGGACTTATCGAAGATGAGATGTATGCTTCAAAGATAGAAAAATCATTCCCTCAAGGCGCTATAGATTGGATGGGTTTTTTATCTACGGATCAATTACAAAAAGAACTTGGTAAGTGCAGAGGGTTGCTAAATACCCCTAAATGGAATGAGGCATATGGTAATGTAGTTGTTGAAGCTTTAGCTTGTGGAGTGCCAGTTATAGCTTATAAAAGGGGAGGACCTAGTGAAATTATTCAGCATGGTCAAACAGGTTATCTTGCTGATCCAGATGATAAAAAAAATATGCTTTCCTATGTAGAGATTATTGAGAAAATAAAGCGTCAGAAATGTAGAGAATGGGTAGAAAATAATGCCTCTGCAGATATATTTGCTAACAAGGTTGTGAACTGGCTTAATAAGGTAATCATCGAATATAAGTAAAATTAATATATTAAATGATTCTTCTGAACTCAAAAAAAAGGCTTTTAAACGCAGTAATAGTTTTAATTTCTGGGATCATTATATTTATTTTAGGTTTAGGTACTACAGGACTAGTGGATGAAACGCCCCCTTTATTTGCAGCTGCGGGAAGGGCGATGAGTGAATCTGGTGATTGGATAACTCCAAAGGTCAATGGAATGTTTCGTTTTGATAAGCCTCCATTAATATATTGGCTAATGGGTTTTTTTTACTCATTGCCAAAAAACGAGATCTGGGATAGTTTCGGGACACTCTCAGCAAGACTTCCTTCGGCTTTAGGATCACTATTGTTAATGTTGATGATTGGAGATACTTTGTTTTGTTGGCCACAGAAGAGTGATAAGCAATATCTCACTCCAATAGTTGCATCATTAGGCTTTGCTTTGTCTCCACTAATAATTATCTGGAGTAGAACTGCCGTGAGTGATGCCCTTTTAACTGGCACCTTGGGGATTAGCCTCCTTTTGTTTTGGAGAAGAATGGCAAGTGAAAATAATGACCAATGTATTTCAGCATGGGTATTTTTAGGTTTTGCAATTTTAACTAAAGGACCTGTTGCATTTGTTCTGGCATTATTGACTATTACATCTTTCTTGTTTAGTCAGAAGAATTGGAAAACGTTGCTCTGTAAGATAAACCCTAAGAAAGGGTTTTTAATAACAATACTTATAAGTGTTCCATGGTACATATTAGAACTCATAAAAGAGGGAAAGCCTTTTTGGGACAATTTTTTTGGTTACCATAATTTTCAAAGATATACCTCAGTTGTTAATAATCATGCCGAACCATTCTGGTTCTTTCTTTACATAATGATTTTAGCTTCATTACCATTCACGCCTTTTTTGTATCACGGGATATTCAAAGCCATTAAGGATTTCTTGAAAAGTTCAAAACAAAGTTGCAATGTCACTGAGACCCTTTATACCTATTCTCTATGTTGGTTAACATCAGTTTTAATTTTCTTTAGCCTTTCTGCTACGAAACTACCAAGCTATTGGTTGCCAGCAATCCCAGCAGCGGCCATCTTGATTAGTAATAGCTTTATAAACTTAAAAAATTCAAGTAAAAGTTATCTATATTTATGGATTTTTAATATTTTAATTTTGTTCGGTCTTTCAATGGCATTCTTTTTCTCAAATAAGTGGTTAAGTTCAATAAATGATCCCGAAATGCCTAATCTTGCATATGAACTAATAAGCTCTGGGATAATATTTAAAGCAAAATTATTATTTTCTTCATTTACACTGTTTGCAATAATTTTATTTTCTTTAAAATCTAGAAATATACTTCTTTATCTTCAAATTTTACTTTTAATTGGACAAACCTTTTTGATGTCGCCAATTAGAAAATTAGCAGATACTTCTAGGCAATTACCTTTGAGGAATATCTCAAAATTAATTTTAGATATTCGCGAGGGGAGGGAAACTTTAGCAATGATTGGTATAAGAAAGCCTTCGTTGCATTTTTATTCGAGGCAAATAGTTTTTTATGAACCCAGCACTGAAGAGGGATTAATTAATCTGTCAGAAAGGCTAAAAACTGATAGGCGAGAAAATTATGAGGATCAACCTGATTATGAATACAAATCTCTATTGGTCGTTATAGATGAATACTCTTCCCGCCAACAGCAATGGTCAAAAATTAATCATCAAAATTTGGGCAAATTTGGGATTTATAATTTATGGCGAATTCAAAAAAGTGATTTAAATAACTATTCGAAATTTTTAGTGAATAGTGGTTATAAATCCGACTGGAAAAATAGAAAAGTTGAAAAATTTTAACAAAGTCTTTTTTTAATAAGAGCTTTTTTAAGATCTTCAAGGCTGCACTTGCTGGGGATATCGATATTATTCAAATCTTCCATCAACTCGAGATCGATTACAGAATCTTCGGCTAAAAAACTAAAAACTTCATTAATGCTTATTCCCATATCTTGAGCCATTTCAGATATAAGCCGTAGAGTATCCCTCCTCACAGAAATCCTAAGATCTAAAGGGATATATTCATTTTCAGGGTTTGCTGACTTCATAACCTAAATCTTAAGACATTATTTAGTTATCAGGATATAATCTTTACAATATTCATTATTCATGCTTCTGCAAGAGTTTTCCGTTGAGGTAATTTAAATAAATAAACCCATGAATATTTTTAATAGAGGAATTGTAATTATCGAAATTAAAGTTGTAGTAAAAAGAATTTTTGAAGCAGTTTGTTGCTTTACACCATAAGCCTCTGCCATTAATATCGTTGATATTGCTGTTGGGGTTCCTGCCTGAAGAATTACAGCTGATGATTGATAGAAATTAAAATCTAATGTTTTACACAGTAAAAAAATAATAGAAGGAAGAATAAACAATTTTAATAGAATTGAAAATTTAATTTCTTTATTTAGATCCAAAAACCTTCCCTTTTGATTTGTGATTATTCCAAGTCTTGTTCCTACAACTATTATTGCCAAAGCAATAACAATTTTTGCAGGAATCCAAAGATAATCTCCTAAAATTTCATCTATTTGGAAAAGATATGCAAGAAGTACTCCGATAATCCCTCTCGATGCAGGACTATTTATCAATGCATTTAATAGTCCTTTGATGTTTGGGATATTATTGCTGTTGGATTTTTCTTGAAGAAAAAAAGGTCCAAATATCCAAGCGAAAAGTGTTGTTCCTAAGTCAAATCCAATAGTGAAATTTATAGTTGTTGAAGGTAGAAGAGCAAGCGCAATTGGTATTCCAAGAAATGATGTATTACCTATTAGGCCTGCAAGCTGTAATGTGTAATTTGGAAGCCTCTTCTTAAATATTGGGATTATATTTATTAATGTTATTAACAATCCAATTACAGAGAATGCTAAAAATGCACTTTTAATTAGGTTTATATCTATACCTTCCTTTAAGAGCAGGCCCATTACACTTAATGGAATTCCAAATCTTATTAGAGGTTTTGCTATATATTTTGAACTTTTTGGATTGTTTTTCCCCAGAAGAAAACCAAATATTAAAAAAGGGATAATATTTATAAAAAGAGAGTAGATGGTATTAATTGAATATTGATTAAAGCAATATTAACTCGCCGTAGTGCTGTCAAAAAGTTTTTTATTGTACATTGAGAATTTAAATTATTTTCCAGATTGCTTTGTCAGGAATTAGAGGAGATTTATATAAATTTTCTGGTTCTTTAGTCAAAACTCTCCAAGTTGGAACCCGACAAGTTACGTAAGCAGGACTTTCTATTAAAACTCCTGGGTTCTCATCAAAAGTACATGTAAAACCTTCTTTCCAATATCCACCATTGTTAAGGCTTCCTTTAAACCAAACCCAACATTTCGAAGTTTTCAAGATCAGTAAATTTTTTTCCTATTTTAGTTAAGATTT
>QCQS01000049.1 GCA_003212115.1 Prochlorococcus sp. AG-455-E15
GTTTTAAAACAACAAGGAGTATCACCCATGAGAGTTGTTGGTCAGCAATTTGATCCAAATTTGCATGAAGCTGTATTAAGAGAACCTAGTGAAGAGTTTGAAGAAGATCTTATCATTGAAGAATTGCAGAGAGGATATCATCTAGAAGGCAAGATTTTGAGACATGCATTAGTTAAGGTTTCTATGGGACCTGGTAAACAAAATTCACAACAGGAAGTAGAAAAGGATACAGTTGAAGGGGATGTTGATTCAGAGGTAAATACTTCTGAAGATGTATAAATTCCAAATTCTTATTTGAGCATTATCTAATGGCTGATTTTTACCAAATACTTGGAGTTTCAAGAGATGCTGATGCGGATACCTTAAAAAGGGCTTACAGAAAATTAGCAAGACAATATCATCCTGATGTTAATAAAGAACCTGGAGCTGAAGATAAATTTAAAGAAATTGGTAAGGCTTATGAAGCATTAGCTGATCCTGAAACAAGAGCTAGATATGATCAGTTTGGTGAGGCAGGCCTTGGAGGCGCGGCTGGAATGCCTGATATGGGTGATATGGGTGGCTTTGCTGATTTATTTGAAACTTTTTTTAATGGTTTTGGCGGACAAAATCCCCAGGGAGGAAGAACTCAAAGAAGAGGTCCTCAACAAGGTGATGATCTAAGGTATGACCTTAATGTTGACTTTAAAGATGCAATATTTGGCCAACAAAGAGAAATTAAAATTCCTCATCTTGAAACATGTGATGTCTGTAGGGGAACAGGTGCCAAACCAGGTACAGGACCAAAAACCTGTTCTACATGTGGGGGTAGTGGACAAGTTAGAAGAGCTACGAGAACACCTTTTGGTAATTTCACACAAGTTGCTGAATGTCCTTCATGTAATGGAGCTGGTCAGATAATTTCAGATCCATGTGTAAGTTGCGGCGGTAATGGAGTGAAGCAAGTCAGGAAAAAATTAAGTATTGCTCCGATGATGGATTGTACTGATAAACACTTCAGGATGATAATGAGAAAAATAAGTTCTGAAGCTCTATTGTATACGGAAATGATAGTGGCCAAGAGTTTAGTATATACGAATAAAAAAGAAAATTTTCTAGATTTTAATGACGAAGAACACCCGATATCGATTCAGTTTGGTGGGGACGATCCGAAAATCCTTAAAGAGGCAGCTCAAATGGCACAGGACTGGGGTTATGACGAAATAAACTTTAATGTTGGTTGTCCAAGCCCAAGAGTCTGTTCTGGAAATTTTGGTGCTTCACTGATGAAAGACCCTGAAAAAGTAGCAAAATGTATAGAAACCTTAAAAAATAATTGCGACTTACCTATTACGATCAAACACAGAATCGGTGTAGACAATAATGATAGTTTCGTAAACTTGAATAATTTCGTAAGAATTATCGCAAATGCTGGTGCAGACAGATTTATAGTGCATGCAAGAAAAGCGATATTAAAAGGTCTAAATCCAAAACAAAATAGGACTATACCTCCACTAAATTATGATGTAGTAAAAAAATTGAAAAAATCAAATCCAGAATTATTAATAGAAATTAATGGGGGTTTAACAAATATCGATGAATCATTAAAAGCATTGAGTGATTTTGATGGGGTCATGATTGGACGATCAATTTATAAATATCCCTTGAGATGGTCTGAAATTGATCAGAGGATTTATGGAATTAATAAAAAAACCAAATCTGCTTCAAATATTATATTCTCCTTAATTCCATACATAGAAGCGCATTTAAGTAATGGAGGAAAATCTTGGGACATTTGTAAACATCTTATAAATTTAGTTGAAGGCATACCAAAAGCTAAAATTTGGAGGAATCAAATCTCTAATAAATCTATAAAAAAAGAATTAAATATTGAATATCTATTTAAATTAACAACAGCGCTTGAAGAAATGGGTTACTAATTTGTCTCATTTGAAGCATTACTTTCATTAGACAATCCCCTTTTTCTTCTGCTCCTACCATTTTCATATTCAGAGTTATCAGAAGCATTTCCATAACTTCTGTCTTCCCAACCTTCTGCTCCAGAAGATTTATTAGTGCCAATAGATCCATTATTGCCACCGCCGTAGCCACCATTATTACCGCCACCGTAACCACCTCTACCTCCTCTACGAGATCCACCAGAACCTCTTGGCTCAGCTTTATTAATTCTTAATGGTCTACCCATAAGTTCTGTGCCTTGCAAACCATCAATAGCTGTTGACTCAATCGCTTCATCTGCCATTTCAATAAATGCGAATCCCCTTTTCCTTCCAGTATCTCTCTCCAAAGGAAGAGAACAATTTAAAACCTCACCAAATGGGGCAAACAACTGCATAACATCTTCACGCTCTGCGCGGAACGGCAAATTGCCAACAAAAATACTCACTTTAAACTCAACAAAAAAATTTACCTAATAAAAAAACTACAATTAGTAGTCTCATAAAGTTGCTTTACTATTCTACTTCAAAGCATACCCTTGTTGTAGAAAAATAATTGAGATTCAAATTAACAATCTTTTTTGCCAATTATTTATCTCTTTTTCTACCTGAACAAAACCTGTACCACCCTCGCTATTTCTTGATTTAACTACATTAAACGGTTTAAGATCCACAAAAACATCCTCATCGAACGCGGGATGAAATTTTTTGAATTCTTCAATTTTAAGATTTTTAAATAAAATTTTTCTCTCCAGGCAATATTTAACCATTTGACCAACAACTTGATAGGCAGTTCTGAAAGGAACATCTTTACCAACTAAATAATCTGCCAAATCAGTAGCATTAGAAAAGTCATTATCTACAGAATTAGATAGATTTTTTATATTAAATTCAATGCCCTCACTAATTAAAATAGTCATTGCTTTAAGACAAGAAGATATTGTTTCTGCAGTATCAAATATTGGCTCTTTATCCTCTTGGAAATCCTTATTGTAGGAAAGTGGTACCCCTTTGACCATCGTTAACAATGCCTGTAGATGTCCATAAACTCTTCCTGTTTTACCCCTTATCAACTCTGGAACATCAGGATTTTTTTTCTGCGGCATTAAGCTACTTCCTGTGGCACATTTATCTGTTAATTTTGCAAAAGAAAATTCATCAGTTACCCATAAAATTATTTCCTCTGAAATTTTACTTAAATGAGACATCAACAAAGCAGATGCAGAAACAAACTCTATACAAAAATCTCTATCACTTACTGCATCAATACTGTTTTTATAAATCTTTTTAAAACCCAGTTCTGCAGCTGTAAAGTGCCTATCTATTTTTATTTTTGTTCCAGCTAATGCTGCAGCTCCTAATGGAGAAATATTAACTCTTGATCGTACTTCTTTGTACCTTTCACGGTCTCTTTGGAGCATTTCTATGTAAGCCAATAAATGATGGGCCAAAGATAATGGTTGAGCTCTTTGCATGTGGGTATATCCAGGAATTAAGGTATAAATATTGGATTTCGCAAGATTTAAGAAGGACTTTTGCAAATCGTTTATTAAAATTTCAATATTGTCAATCTCTTTTCTTAGCCATAATCTTATATCTGTACCAACTTGATCATTTCTACTTCTACCTGTGTGTAATTTTTTTCCAGTTTCACCAATTAAACTTATTAGCTTTTCTTCTATGCAATAGTGAATATCTTCAGAAGGTGGACTAGGAGAAAATTTACCCTCCAAATACTCAACTTTTATTAACTCTAAGCCATTAGTAATTTTCAAAGCTTCAGAAGAAGATAAAACTTTAGTTTTGCCAAGCATTTTCGCATGAGCAATCGAACAATCTAAATCTTCTAAAATAAGCTTTTTATCAAAACCAATTGAGGCGTTAAACTTTTCAATAAAAGGGTCCAGTGCATTATCAAACCTTTTACTCCAAACTTTTGCCATATCAATTAGTAACTTTAAGTATCTCTAATAAAGCATTTTTTTATATAAGTGACAAAAAATATCTACTTTAATTGAAAAACAACAATCGAGGCATCATCTTCAAGATGTCTATTTTGCCCCGTAAAATCATCTAACTTTTTAAATATTTTATTTAAAATTTCTTGGGATGTATAAGATTGCTTGCATAATTTTGTAAGGGCTTTAATTAATCTTTCCTCATCAAATCTTTGCCCTAGAGAATTAGAAGTATCAATTACTCCATCGGTATAATAAAGAACTAAATCATTTTGATTAAGCTTGATTTCACCAATATGATATTCAGCTTCTTTTTGTAGCCCAAGTACAAATCCTTTTGCATCTAATTTAATAATTTTTTGATCTGAGCTTTTCCAAAGCAGAGGAGGATTATGAGCTGCATTAGCGAATCTCAATTTTCTAGTTCTTGGATCATAATCTGAGTAAAATAACGTCACAAACCTATGAGATTGATCTAAGTCATTTATTGCCAGTTGATTTAAATCATGCAAAATTCTATCTGGAGGAAGACCTGTAAGAGCCTCTGCACGTAACATTCCTCTTAACATAGTCATTAAAAGACCGGCTGGAATCCCTTTTCCCATGACATCACCTATTACAAATGCCCATCTTGATTTTTCTTTCCTTTTTTCAGAGATATTCGTCTTTAAGCACATAAAATCATAGTAATCCCCACCGAGCTGAAGGGCTGGTCTACAATGTGCAGCCAGGTCTATACCATGGATAGTTGGACAATAATCCGGGAGTAATTGAGATTGAATTTCAGCTCCAGTAGAAATTTCTCTATCTACATTTTCATGCTTTTTCTTTGTTTGTATTAAATAGTAATTTTCTAATCCAACA
>QCQS01000050.1 GCA_003212115.1 Prochlorococcus sp. AG-455-E15
TTGAATATTACTAAGCCATCTTCTCAAAAGTTTTTCACCGGTTTTCCCAGATTTTTCCGGATGATATTGACAGGCCAATAAATTATCATTCTCAATCATTGCAGTTAATTTTTCAGAGCCATAATCAACCTGAGCTGCAATAATATTTAAGTCATCTGGGATTGCATGATAGGAATGTACAAAATAGACCCAATTATTTAATTCTTCAATCCCAAATAAAGTATTTTTTTTTGTAGGTAAAAGTTGGCACCAACCCATGTGTGGGATTCTTTGGTTGACAATATTGGGTATTTTTTGTATTTTTCCTTTTAAAATTCCCAACCCTTGAACTTTTCCTTCATCACTTGATTCAAAGAGGAGTTGGAGACCTAAGCATATCCCCAAAAAGGACTTCCCACTTTTAATCCAATTTTTCAAATCAGTTATCAAATCAGTATTTATGAGATTATTCATCGCTGGATCAAATGATCCAACACCAGGAAGTATTATCGCCTTACAAAGATTGTAATCATTTAAGTTTTTAATTAATATAATTTCTTCACCGAGACTTTCTAGAGATTTTGTTACAGAATGGATATTACCCATTCCATAGTCTATTAGTCCAATTTTATGCAAAGCTTTTAAATTTATAAGTGCTTAGTTAAAGTGCTCGAGAGAGTTGCTTTTGGCACGGCTCCAACAACCGTATCAACCTTTTGACCTCCTTTAAAGATCATTAATGTTGGAATACTTCTAATTCCATATTGACTGGCAACATTTGGATTTTCATCTGTGTTTAATTTAAAAACTTTAATTTTCCCTTCAAAGTCTTTTGAGATTTCTTCTACAACTGGAGCAACCATTCTACATGGACCGCACCATGGTGCCCAAAAATCAACCAATACTGGTAGATCACTTTGCAGTACATCTTTGTCAAATGAAGAATCAGTTACGGCTGGAGCTGATGACATAATTTAAGTATCCCTTTTTGAAAATTTAGCAGGCAATTCTTTTAAGTGATGATTTCATTACAGATAAAATAATATAAGTAACAAAATATTTAAAAAAGCCCGATTAATCGGGCGATTTAGTGTGTGAGGAGTATGGGGTTTCCCCCATCATTTCATAATAACTCGTAATTAGAAAATTTTTCAATTTAATATTTAATTAACTAAGGTTTTATTATTTTGCTCTAGATGAACTACTTACCCATCCCAAGCTGCTGAGCTTTTTGATAAACCTTACCCTCTGTAAGAAGCGATGGCGCTATAACTATTTCAACTTCTTGCATTTCTTTAATATTTTTTGCTCCAAGAGTACTCATTGAGGTTTTAATGGCTCCTAATAAGTTATGTGTCCCATCATCAAGTAAAGCAGGGCCTTTAATTATTCTTTCTAATGATCCTGTAGAACCAACTTCAATTCTTGTGCCCCTTGGCAATACTGGACTTGGGGTAGCCATACCCCAATGAAATCCTTTGCCTGGAGCATTTGAAGATTTAGCTATTGGGGATCCAATCATTACAGCATCTGCTCCACATGCTAAACATTTACAGATATCTCCGCCCGTCACAATTCCTCCATCACCAATAATAGGAATATAACGACCACTTTCTTTATAGAAATCATTTCTTGCCACACTACAATCAGCTATTGCAGTTGCTTGAGGGATTCCAATCCCCAATACACCTCTTGATGTACATGCCGCTCCAGGTCCAATCCCAACCATCAATCCTGCAACTCCAGCATCCATGAGAAGTTTTGCGACTTCATAAGTAACACAATTTCCCGCAACAATTGGGACATTCATAGATTGGCAAAGATCTTTAATATTTAAGGTTTCTTTACCTTCCATACTAAGATGTTCAGTTGAAACAACTGTTCCTTGAAGAAAAAATAAATCTATTTTGGAATTATTAAGTGTTTCTTTAAACTTAATAGCAGCTTGCGGAGTCCCACTAAAAGCAGCGATACCTCCTCCTTCTTTGACCTCATTTATTCTTTGTAAAATCAATTCCTCCTTGACGGGTTCACTGTATATCTTCTGCATTAACGGAACAAAATCATTCTTCCCAACTGATGCTATTTGGTTCAATATTTCATCAGGATTTTCATATCTTGTTTGTATGCCCTCCATATTAATAACTCCTAGGCAGCCTAATTTTGTGAGTTCTACAGCTGTGTTGACATCGACAACACTGTCCATGGCACTAGCTACGATCGGAACTTCTCTTTTGATATGACCTATCGACCAAGAAGGATCAGTCAAATCGTAATCAAGTGTTCTATTACCTGGGACTAAAGCTATTTCATCAATGCCATAAGCCCTTCTGACTTTTTTATTTAGACCAAGTTCAATATTCACGGAATTTTTCTCTTTATTTTGATTAAATTAACAACTAAAGGGGTAATAAGCCAAGGTTTATTCAAAAACAACAGGTTTTATTTTGATTTGTGTGTAAATGTGAGTATTTGGGAATTAAATAAATATTTTTTTTTATTCATTCTGACAATCAGCGATTATTATTAAAAAAAGGATTTTTATATGTCTGATATTTTAGATTCTGATAACTCAGGATTAAGCGAAGATAACGACCGAATTATACAGACTGACCTAAGAAATGAGATGTCTCGCTCATACCTTGAGTATGCAATGAGCGTTATAGTTGGTCGTGCTCTTCCAGATGCAAGAGATGGATTAAAACCTGTACATAGAAGAATTCTTTATGCAATGTATGAACTTGGTTTAACTAGTGGTAGACCATACAGAAAATGTGCAAGAGTTGTTGGAGAAGTACTAGGCAAATACCATCCTCATGGAGATACTGCTGTTTATGATGCTTTAGTTAGGATGGCTCAGGATTTCTCTATGAGAATGCCACTCATAGATGGCCATGGGAACTTTGGTTCTGTTGATAATGACCCTCCAGCAGCAATGAGATATACCGAATCTCGTTTAAAGTCTCTTACAGATGAAAGTTTATTAGAGGATATTGAATCTGAAACTGTAGATTTCGCCGATAACTTTGACGGTTCTCAGCAAGAACCAACAGTTCTACCTGCGAGGATACCTCAACTACTTCTAAATGGATCATCTGGAATAGCAGTAGGAATGGCAACTAATATTCCACCTCATAACTTAGGGGAATTAATTAATGGCCTTAAATCAATCATCAATAACCCTTCGATTGAAGATAGAGAACTTTTTGAAATAATTAAGGGTCCTGATTTCCCCACAGGTGGTCAAATCTTAGGCAGAGATGGCATCAGAGAAACTTTCAAGACAGGAAGGGGCTCAATAACCATGAGAGGTGTAGCAAATATTGAGCAAATTAAATCCAGTGGTAGAGCCGAAAAAGATGCAGTAATAATTACAGAGCTCCCGTTTCAAACTAATAAAGCGGCATTGATAGAAAGAATTGCTGACTTGGTTAACGAAAAAAAATTAGAAGGTATTTCTGATATTAGAGATGAAAGTGATCGAGACGGAATGAGAATTGTTATTGAACTAAAAAGGGATGCCTACCCACAAGTAGTTTTAAATAATTTGTTTAAATTAACGCCTCTACAAAATAACTTTAGTGCAAATATCCTTGCTTTAGTAAAAGGAGAACCCACAACGCTTTCACTCAGGAAAATGTTAGATGTATTTCTAGACTTCAGAGTCGAGACAATAAGGAGAAGAACAGGGTTTTTATTAAAAAAGGCTGAAGAGAGGGATCATATTGTAAAAGGGCTTTTATTAGCATTGGGTTCTATGGATGAGATTATTAATCTTATAAGATCAGCAAAAGATACAGTTTCAGCTAGAGAAAAATTACAAACTGATCATGAGTTATCTGCTACACAGGCAGAAGCTATTTTACAAATGCAATTAAGAAGATTAACAGCACTAGAAGCAGATAAAATCAAAGGAGAGCATGATGAGTTAACTAGAAAAATCAACTTATATCAGCAAATATTGAGTAGTAAAGAGAGGATTTTTAAAATTATTCTTGAAGAACTTAATAAAATTGATGAAAGATTTTCCTCTCCAAGGAAAACAGAAATACTTGATTTAGGTGGTGGTCTAGATGATATTGATCTTATCGCTAATGACAGATCTGTAGTTTTATTGACTGAAGCAGGTTATTTAAAAAGAATGCCTGTTAATGAATTCGAATCTACAAGTCGTGGGACTAGAGGTAAAGCTGGAACAAAAACACAAGAAGATGATGAAGTAAAACTATTTATAAGCTGTAATGATCATGATACTCTTTTGCTTTT
>QCQS01000051.1 GCA_003212115.1 Prochlorococcus sp. AG-455-E15
ATTTAACCAACATTGTTTTCTTAATTCATCAATTTTTTCAGCAATTATAGAAATTTGATCTTCTTTGGGATCTTCAATATCAAACTCTTGAAATGACCTATCAAATTTTTCAGATTTAGAGACGTCATTCAAAACAATTGAAGACATTTTTCTTGCGAAAACAAGACACTCCATTAGTGAATTACTTGCCAGTCTATTAGCACCATGCACACCTGTAGAAGCAACTTCTCCAACGGCATATAATCCTTTTCTTGTTGAAGATGAATTTAGATCAGTTTTAACACCTCCCATCCAATAATGCGCTGCAGGAGCTACGGGAATAACCTCATTTAAAGGGTTAACGCCATAATCCTGACATCGACTTAAGATCGTAGGGAAGCGCTCTACAATTTTTTCTGGGTCAATATACCGAAGATCTAAGCCAACATGGTCAATATTGTTATCATGCATATTTTTCATAATTGCTCTACTTACCTGATCTCTAGTAGCTAGATCACGATTTTCGAGATTTTTAACTGGACTTTCACCATTTTTATCAACTAAAATAGCACCTTCCCCTCTAAGTGCCTCAGATATTAAGAAACAAGGTGCACCATAAAATTTTAAAGCGGTTGGATGAAATTGCACGAACTCTAAATCTTCGATAGCAGCTCCTGCTTTCCATGCAAGAGCAATCCCTTCACCAGAGGATTGAGCAGGATTTGTTGTATTTGTAAATAAGTGCCCGCCTCCACCTGTAGCCAAAACAACAGCTCTAGATTTAATCCAATATAAATTTGCTCCATCAAGAACCTGAACTCCTGTGCATTCTTTATTTTCAATAAGGAGTTCAGTTACTCTTACACCCCTGCAGTGAAGAATATTTTTTTGATTCTCAATATGATCTTCTAGAACTTCAACTAATGCTCTTCCAGTACGATCTTTAACATGTAAGACTCTCCTTCGTGAGTGAGCTGCTTCTAAGGTAGTAGCTAGTTGATCAGAACTTTGATCAAAAATCATCCCTAAATTCTGTAACCTTTCTACACAACCTGGAGCTTCTTTAACTAGCATTTCTACAGCTTGAAAATCACATAGTCCATCACCTGCTTTTAAAGTATCCTCAGCATGAAGATCAAATGAATCATCTTGTCTAACAACAGATGCAATTCCTCCTTGAGCCCATCTACTGGAAGATACCTTACTAGTATTTCTATTCAAAAGAAGCACTTTTAAATTTGAAGGTAATTCCAGACAAGTCATAAGGCCAGCAGCGCCAGCACCTATAACTATTACATCCCAATTATTTATTGGTATCGGTTCTTGCGAAAATGGAGGCCTTAACATTAAACCAATCCACTAAAAGTTGGTTGCAGAATTGCTAAAAAAATAAAAATACCATCTACAATTAATGTCGTTTGAATTACGTAACCAGAAACCAAGAGTGCTTTACCAGTAGTAGTATTAATTGTGGCAGAATGTAAAATTTCTTTTGAAATAAACCAAAGTATAAGACCAACAAAAACAATAATAGATAATGATTTTATTTGAATAAGACTCTCAGAGGTTTTTTTGAAGAATCAAAGGTGCATTTTGAGAATCTGCTGTAATTACCTGCCTCCATTGATCCATGATTCCGATTAAAAATATTGTAATGTCGGTAACTGCCGTTCCAAATAAAGAAGAGATATAAAAGCTTGAACCTATTTTCCAATTAGTACCAAATCCAATTAAAGCTAATGGAACAACTACAGCTTCAACAGGTATGTGTAGGATAGGAAATGGACTTAACCATCCCCAGAACAAACATCCACCAAGCCAACTACCTGATACACCAAGTAATAATGAACTGACAATAAACCATTTATTTGATCCTTTCTGATTCAAAATAACTGCCACTAAGATAATAACAAAAGTAAAACAAAGCGCACTTATTGGTTCTAATCTAACCCAAGGGGCTTGAACAAAAATAGGTAAAATTACAAAAAAAGAAGACCACAATCTTAAAGATATAGGATTTGATAAAAAACTATTTTCGTATGAATCAACTGACTTATGAGATTCATAGTTGAATTTATCTTTTACTTCTAAATTTTTTGTAATTAATTCTTTCAATGAAAAAGGCTATTTTAATTAATCTAAATCGTGTTTTAGAAAACTGCGAATGCCATATTTTAATAAATAAAAGGCCCATAATTTCACACCTATATTTCGTTTTTTAAAAGTATTTAATACACTTTGAGTCATATATAAGTTTAGAATAAATATAAATAAGAGTATTTGGCCTTAAATTGTGTGGCAAGAAATTAATTACACAGAAGATCCCAATGATCTTTTGGTTCCTAATATTACTTATAAAATAAACCCTGCAGAAATTGAAAGTATCGAAGCTAATTCCATTGCTGAAGAAATAGGATTTGAATCAGGTGATTCAATTATTAGTATTAATGGGAAAAAACCAAGAGATTTAATTGATTATCAGATTCTAATTAGCGAAGAAATTTTAGACATATCAGTTTTAGATAAAAATCATGAGATTCACAATATAAATATTGAAAAAGATCAAGACGTTAATTTAGGTATAAATTTTAAAGATGCATTATTTGATTCAATCAAGCAATGCAATAATAGATGTCCATTTTGTTTTATTGATCAACAGCCGAGTGGTAAAAGAAAAAGCCTTTATATAAAAGATGATGATTATAGATTAAGTTTCCTATATGGCTCTTATTTAACTCTTACTAATTTAAAAAAAGAAGACTGGGAAAGAATTGCTATGCAAAAACTATCCCCACTTTTTATTTCAGTTCATGCTACAGATCCCGCCACAAGAGAAAAATTATTAAAAAATAAAAAAGCAGGAGTGATACTTGATCAAATTTCTTGGTTTAAAAAAAACTCTATTCAAATACATGCTCAAATTGTTGTTTGTCCAGATATAAATGATGGGGATATTCTTGAGAAATCAATTTTGGAACTTGCTGAATTCTATAAAAAAACCTCTCAAACAGTACTTTCAGTTGCAATAGTTCCTGTAGGACTTACAAAATTTAGACCTGAAAATGATGGATTGAAATCAATAGGGCCAGAATACGCAAAAAAAACTATTAAACAAGTAGAGAGAATTCAAGCCTCTCTACAAATTACTCTTGGAACTCGTTTTTGCTGGCTAGCAGACGAATGGTATTTAATTGCTGGTACAAATTTACCTAGTTACAAAACCTACGAAAATATGCCACAAGAATCTAATGGAGTTGGAACTATTAGAAACTTTCTAGAAACATTAAGTGAGAAGACTCAAAACCTACCCCAAAAAGTAAAAAAGCCAAAAAAAGTTAGTTGGATTGTTGGTAAATTAGTTTATGAAGCCCTAATTCCTACAGTTAAGAAATTAAACTTAATTAATGGATTAACAATTAATTTATATGGTTTGCCAAGTATTTATTGGGGTCAAGATCAAGTTGTTACAGGTCTTCTTACTGGAGAAGATCTAATTTACGGGCTGAAAAATAAGGATTTAGGAGAAGCTGTTTACATACCATCTATTATGTTAAAAATTAATACTGATTTATTTTTAGATGATAAAAATATTCAAGAAGTTGAGAATCAAATAAATACTAAAATTCACGTTCTTGATGATTCAAATGATATTATTAATACTTTAATTGGTTAATCGAATATTCTCGAAACGATAAAACATGCTTAGAAGAGTAATAAATCCTTTCTTATTATTGCCGCTTACTCTAAGTATGAATACCTTTAATGTTCTATCAAGCGAAACAAAAAATTACATTGATAATGTTTTAGAAGAAAAATCAAATATTACTTTTGTTGATTATCAAGAAATAGATAAACTTGTATTAAATAATCAAGAATTAAAATCATTACAAAACCTAGTAGCCTCTGCAAGCTTTAATCTTTCTAGTCAAATTTCCAAAAAATACCCATCCTTAGATTTTCAAGCCAATGGTTTACCAAAATATGTCGCAGGTAAAAAATACAATAGCAACTCACCTACTTTAAAAACATCACAATTTACAGCAAATCCCTCCCTGAATATTAAATGGGATTTAATTGCCCCTCTTAGAGGATCTGAAATTAAAATTGCCAAAACAAATTACAA
>QCQS01000052.1 GCA_003212115.1 Prochlorococcus sp. AG-455-E15
ATTATTTTGTTAGAAGCCAAACTCGAAGGCAAAAACATATCTAGCAAAAATCAATTGATACAACAGTTGAAGCCAACAGTAGGTGATTGTTTCTCAGATTAAGTTTTAGATTCTTTTTTAGAGAATCCCCAAATGAAAGCAAAAAGAATCAAAATATAAAAATAATAGTCTGGAAGAATAGACTCTTTAATTAAAGTATTTAGCAAAAGCTTGGTCCCAACAATCAAAATTGCTATATAACCAGCTGTTTCTAATCTAGAAAATATATCCAGAAGTTTTAGAAAAATCCCAGATGTGAATCTTAATGCTAATACTCCAATTACTGCTCCAAATATAATTAATATGTATTGATCGCTTATTGCTACTGCAGTAGTAATACTGTCTATAGAAAATGCAAAATCAGTAATTGAAAGAAGTGCTACAACTCTTAAGAACCTAAAATTATTTTTATTATTATCTGTATCATTTTCAGCGTTTTCTAAATCTGAATTTAAAAAAACATTAGAGAAAAATAAGTATATTAAATAAAAACCAGCAAAAACCCTAATAAGAATAAATTTAAGAAGAATATTGGATAATATGATGAGAATAATTCTAAATAATAAAGATATTGTTATACCAATATTTAATGCTCTTGACCTTAATTCTGAACTGTCGAGGGATTTAGTAAGAGAAGCTAGTGCTACAGCATTATCAGCCGACAATAATAATTCTAGAGCAATTAATATTGGTAAAAGTGTAAAGATTTCGTACCAACTGTCTACCTGATCTAGTGTAGGTATAAAAGAATTTATAGCGGCTGAATCCATCTAATATTATTCACAATCAGTATAAAATCTAATATAATGTATCGGATATTTGTAATCAAGATTGATAACCATAAATGAGTTTAAATACTTTAGTTGATTATATTTCGAACTCACAAATCACTTCTGAATTAATAAAAAGAATTTCAAAAAATAATGAATTAAATATTGTTGGTTCAAGTAGATATGCAAAATCAATAATCTTGGATAGCCTCGCAAAAAAAGAGGAAAAAAATATATTATTAATTTGTCCTAATGTGGAAATTGCCTACAAATGGATTGGTTATTTTGAAAGTATAAATGATAGAGGAGTTTTATATTATCCTCCAAAAGAACATCTACCATACTCATCAATAAATAAGTCCAAAGAGATTGAATTTAGTCAGCTTACTATCTTATCTAAATTAATAAAAAAAGAGAAAAATCAACTTAATATTGTTATTTCAACAGAGAGATCACTACAACCTCATCTAATAAATAAAAACTTATTAATTGAAAACAAGTTAGATTTGCATAAAGGGGATCAAATCGAGATTCAAGAATTAGCAAATAAACTTACTTTGCTTGGTTATACGAAGGATAGTATAACTTCAACAGAGGGATTCTGGAGTAGGAGAGGGGAAATAATAGATATTTATCCTGTCAATAATGAGTTTCCTATAAGACTAGAGTTTTTTGATAATGTAATTGAGAAGATAAGAGAATATGATCCCCAAACACAGAAAACATTAGAAAGTATAAATAATATTGAAATAATACAGGCTGGATTTGATTTACTAATAAAAGATAAGTTAAATAATTTTTCTAAGAACGGTATTTTTAAATCAGAAGATATAAATAAAAATAATCTTGATCGTTATTTAGGAATAATTGAAAAACAACCCTCAAATATAATAGATTTTATTGATAAGGAAACAATTCTAGTAATTGATGAATTAGAAGATTGTAAGAAATTTGCAAATAATTGGTATCTAGATTCAGAAAGTAATTTTGAGAATAGTGAGTATGAATTAAATGAGAACCTTAAAAATAATGATATTAATTTAGAGGCCAAACCTAATTTACATTTAAAGTTTGACGAAATATTAAATTCACTAGGATATTTTAATTTAATAAAATTTTATGAATTTGAATCTAAAGTCAATATTGATAATAGTTTTTTGTTAAACGATAAACGATTAAATTCTTACTCTAAAAATATAGGAAAATTATCCAATGATATAAATAAAAATATTAAAAATAATGAAAAAGTATGGATATTATCAGCACAGCCATTGAGAACTAGGACTTTACTTTTTGAGCACGAATGTAATACAAACTTCTTAAAAAATCCTAATGATATTCATGAAGCATTTAAGTCAATTAATAATTCAACTCCTTTAATTTTAAAAAATAAGAACAATTATGAAATCGAGGGCTTTTATCTTCCGATATGGAAAGTTGTCTTAATAACAGACAAAGAATTATTTTCACAACAATCTCTTTTTAATAATGTATTTATAAGAAGAAAAAAAAGAAGTGTCAATTCAAATATAAATTTAAATAAGATTAGTCCCGGTGATTTTATAGTTCATAAAAATCATGGAATAGGTAAATTTTTAAAAATAGAAAAAATAAATATAACTGGAGATTCAAGAGATTATTTAGTCATTCAGTATCAAGATGGGAAGATAAGTGTTGCCGCTGATCAACTTGGTAGTGTTAACAGATATAGATCAAGCGGGCAAATAAAGCCAAAAATAAATAAATTAGGAGGGACAGAATGGGAAAGAATAAAAGATAAAAATAAGAAACAAATCAAAAAAGTTGCTGTCGATATTTTAAAACTTTATGCAAAAAGAGAAAAATTAAAGGGTTACATTTACCCAGAGGATGGTCCTTGGCAAGATGAATTAGAGGAATCATTCCCTTATCAACCAACACCTGATCAAATTACTGCTGTAGAAGAAATAAAATCTGATATGGAAAGTGATAAACCAATGGACAGACTAGTTTGTGGAGATGTAGGATTTGGCAAAACAGAAGTCGCTGTTCGGGCTATTTTTAAGGCTATTACATCAGGCAAACAGGTAATATTACTAGCGCCCACAACAATTCTAGCTCAGCAACATTGGAGAACAATAAACAATAGATTTTCTCCATACCCAATCAAAGTATCATTACTAAATAGATTCAAAACCATTAATGAAAGAAAGGAAATCTATGAAGGTTTGAAAAATAACAAAATTGATTTAGTAGTAGCAACGCACCAAATTTTAGGAAAAGAAATAGAAATGAAAAACTTAGGACTTCTTGTTATTGATGAAGAACAGAGATTTGGAGTAAAGCAAAAGGAGAAAATTAAAAAAATCAAAACCAACTTAGACGTTTTAACTCTCTCGGCAACTCCAATTCCAAGAACTCTCTATATGAGCTTATCTGGATTAAGACAAATGAGCTTGCTAAATACTCCTCCTCCATCAAGAAGATCAATAAAAACCTATTTATCTGAAATAGATATGGATGTCATAAGAACTGCAATTAATCAAGAACTTGATAGGGGAGGTCAAATTTTTTATGTTCTGCCAAGAATTTCTGATATTGATCAAGCTGTAAACAAATTAAAAAATATGTTTCCCAGCCTAAAATTTATTGTTGCTCATGGGCAAATGAATGAAACAGAGCTTGAAAATGCAATGATTCCCTTTAATAATGGAGAAGTAGATCTAATGATATGCACAACGATAATTGAAAGTGGATTAGACATTCCCAAAGTAAATACAATCATTATTGAAGATTCTCACAAATTTGGCCTTTCACAACTTTATCAACTTAGAGGAAGAGTTGGGAGAAGCGGTGTACAAGCACATGCTTGGTTATTTTATCCAAATATAAATAAAATTAATGACGCTGCAAAACAAAGATTGAAAGCGATAAAAGACTTTTCAGAACTAGGTAGTGGATACCAACTTGCAATGAAAGATATGGAGATAAGAGGTGTCGGAAGTTTACTAGGAGAAGAACAAAGTGGAAAGGTTAATGCTATTGGTTATGATTTATATATAGAAATGCTTCATGAGGCTATTTCAGAAATTAGTGGGCAAGAAATACCAGAAGTTAGCGACACACAAATTGATCTCCCAATAAATGCATTTATACCTGCAACATGGATATCAAACAGAGAAGAGAAGCTTGAGGCTTACAAATCAGCAACTGAATGTGCAAAAAATGATGAGTTAACTGAATTAGCTACAGACTGGGTGAATAGATATGGTACCTTACCCAAACCTGTTGAGTCCTTAATTCTG
>QCQS01000053.1 GCA_003212115.1 Prochlorococcus sp. AG-455-E15
GCCCCAATCAAAAAAAATCTTTAGAGGACAAGCTCAATAATCTAGAAATTGAAAGTGGATGGAAAATTAAATATTTATCTCAGTTTGAGAGTTCTCCAGGTAGTGCAATAAAGGACTATTGGGATTTAGATGAGACAAGTTTGTTGATAGTTGCAGATCCCAGAGGAGGAAATTTACTGAACTTTAACGTAGGAGAAGCCTATTTTAATTTTATGCCAAGATTATTTTGGGTTGAACTTCAAACAAGATTTGGTAATCAATATTATGTAAAAGATCACGGTGAGGATGGCGCAGTGTTAGATGCAATTAATTCCGTAAAGATTTGCCTTGAAAGAGGAGGATGTCAGGTTGTTCCTGGCCTACCCAATGAGCAATATATATGGACTTTATGTACTTCTATTCTTGGAGGTTTAGTAGCAGGTTTCGCTTCTGCTCCAAGGAAAGAAGGTCAAGTCATATCAATTGGATTTTTAGCTCTTCTTTCTCCTTTATGGGGGATGTTGTTTGGAATTTTTGGCTTGGCACCGATAATATCCAGAACAAATGATTTATTACCTTTATTTAAGAATGGTTTAGCTTTTACAGCAGCAGGAATTGCGGGTTATATCTTGTCTCAAACATTATTTTCAAGATATGAAAAGCCCAAAAACACTTGAAATATGATCAAAAATATCTAATCCTAAAAAAATTTATTTTCTTCACAAATTTCACCAGACTCTGAATACCATCGATGAGAAACATGTCTCAATTCCTTTTTCTCAAACTCAATCCATGAAAAGTTAAGTAGTAATTTCCCATCTTCATCAGTTTTATATCTTGGCACCACAGCAGTATTGAAATAAATTGTCCCTTTGCTATCAATTTTAAACATCTCTCTTAAACCAAGATTTCTTTTAAGGCGATTGTGCATATGACCAAAAATTACAAGATCAACTTTTCTTTTCTTTTGTATTTGAGAAATAGCCACAGACAAATCTCTATCTCCCCAATCTAAAGAGGGTAATTTCCAGTCTTTGCCACAAATGCTTCTAGGTTCTGAGCCTAAACCCGAAGGACCTGCATGAGACATAATTAATAAAGGTATATCTTCAACAGCCTTTTCCGAACATTTGATGATTTTATTTATTGAATCTTGTTCGGTAATGGGCCCATAAACTCCTTTAACTTCTTTTGAAAGATAATAGCCGCCGCCAGAACTACATGGTCTTGCAGATAATAAATTTATTTGATTATTAAAAATTTTTAAATCCCATGCACAATATTTCTCACCAAGAACACGTATCTGCTTTGAAAGAGTTTCGCCTGTAGAATCCTTCCCTCTATCATGATTTCCTAAAATCACAAAAGTAGGAATTCTGATCTCATTGATTTTTTTAATTATTTTGACACTCCCATCAGAAATATCTCCAACAAATAAAACAATATTTGGTTTAATAATCGATAAAACTTTCAAGTCTAATTCAGACCATTGACCATGACAGTCACCAACAATAGCAATTTTTAAATTTGTCAGAATTTTTTCTGTTTAAAGGCATATAATCTATTTAGAGATATTCTAAATCCTGACCAGTATAACTTCTACTGCAAAACAGAAATCAGTTCAAAACAAAGAGGATTTGGTTTCTGAAATAAAGGAGCGTTGCAAAAATGCTAATGCAATTATTCTTGCGCACTATTATCAAGCTCCAGAGATTCAGGAAATTGCAGATTTTATTGGCGATTCATTAGATCTATCTAGGAAAGCTGCAAATAATGATGCAGATATAATCATTTTTTGCGGGGTCCACTTTATGGCCGAAACCGCAAAAATACTAAGCCCTAATAAAACAGTCCTTTTACCTGATATTGAAGCAGGATGCTCATTAGCAGACGATTGTCCCTCAGATAAATTTCAAAAGTTCAGGGAAGAAAATCCAGATCACTATGTCGTAAGTTATATAAATTGTACTGCAGAAGTAAAAGCTCAAAGTGATCTGATATGTACAAGCAGTAATGCAGTCTCATTAATTAAAAAGATACCTCAAGATAAAAAGATAATATTTGCACCAGATCAGAACCTTGGGAGATGGGTACAGAAAAATTCAGGAAGAGATCTTAAATTATGGCCTGGCAGCTGCATTGTTCATGAATCATTCAGTGAAGAAGCGCTTCTAAAATTAAAATATCAAAATCCAGGATCAAAAGTAATTGCTCATCCTGAATGTAGTCAAAATTTACTAATTCTCTCAGACTTTATTGGATCAACAAGTAAGCTGCTTGATTTCATAAGTAAAGATCCATCTAAAACTTACATGGTACTAACTGAACCTGGAATAATTCATCAAATGAAAAAGAAAGAACCTAACAAAATTTTTATTGAAGTCCCAGATGTAGAAGGCTGTAAATGTAACGAGTGTCCATATATGAAATTAAATACTTTAGAAAAACTTCTAGATTGTTTGAAGAACAATTCCCCGTCTATCGAGCTTGACCCAGAAATAATAAGAAAAGCCTATGTGCCAATAAAGAGAATGCTTGATATGAGTAGTTAATTTAATGAGAATACTTTATCTTCCTTTTTAATTTTTAGGAATGCATTAAGGTTTGAAGTGTCGGGCTTAAATTCGCTTATCTGATTCTTTCTATTAATTATATTTATAAGCTCTTTTTCGCCAGCTCTATATTGTTTATCTTTTCTAGTTCCAATCTCTCTTTGGAGTATAGGGTTGATATTCATTTTTACTTCTATATCTGGAATAATTCCAGATTTGTTTATATCAGTGCCGTTCGGAGTTAAATACTTAGCTACTGTAACAGTTAAGCCTGAACCATCAACTAATGTTCTCATAGATTGAACTAAACCTTTACCAAAGGTTTTCTTCCCTACTAATTTTCCTCTTTTATTATCTTTTATTGCACCAGAAACTATTTCACTAGCACTAGCAGAACCCTCATTAACCAGAACAACTAGGGGCTTTTTTGTTAGAGCTTGACCATTTCCTCTTTTTGTTTCTTTTAAACCATCTTTACTTACTGTGCTTACAATTACTCCCTTATTAATGAAGTGCCTTGATATATCAATGCTTGATTCTAATAAACCTCCTGGATTACTTCTCAAATCAAGAACATATCCTGCGACTTTTTTTGTTTCTAAATCCTTAATAGCATCTCTAGTTTCTTTTGATGCATTTGCATTAAATTGTTTAATTCTTACATAGCCGATTAATAAGCCATTTTTGGTTTGATTGACTTTACTTGATACAGATTTTATTTCAATTTTTTCTCTTGATAAAGTCTTAAAAAAGGATTGAGAACCTCTAAGAATTTCAAGCTTTACTTTAGTACCTCTTTGTCCTCTTATTAATTTCACTGCATCCTCAATATTCATACCTTCAGTAGAAATATCATCTATAGATAATATTTTATCTCTAGCTTTAATTCCAGCATCAAATGCAGGGGTGCCCTCTATAGGAGAAATAATTATTAAATCATCAGATTCTTTATCTTTAACTATTTGGATACCAACTCCAGTTAATTCGCCAGAGGTATCAATTCTCATTTGATTAAATTCCTTAGGTTCTAAAAATCTTGTATAAGAATCATCTAAACTAGATAGCATATCTCTAATCGCATCATATGCTTCATTGCTGTCTGAATATGTTTTTGATAAAACTTCTTTTCTTAGATTAATCCAATTGGATTTTTGAAATTTGCCGCTTGAATCAAGAAAATCTCTATATACAATTTGCCAAACATGATCAATTACTTCTTTATAACTATTATTTAAAACTGTTGCCTCTGCAAAATTATTTAAAAAAAGCCCAGAAAAGGA
>QCQS01000054.1 GCA_003212115.1 Prochlorococcus sp. AG-455-E15
ATTCCAGAAATAGTAATAGAAAGGATTTGTAAAAGTATTTTTACTCGAAAGAAAGTTAAACTTTTCAACTAAATAAAAAATAATATTTTTGTCTAAATAAGGGTTGATAGAAAAAGTCCAGAATAAAAAAGGAATAAATCCAACTAATAGTCCTAACCAAAAGAATTTGCTGAATAAAAAATTTTTTTTTAAAAAAATATATGGTATCAGTGATAATAACGGTACAAAAACTAAAAAAGTTTTCATCATAAAAGCTAAACCAATCCAAATTCCAAAAAGTAGAATATAGAATTTGTTATTTTTACTTTTTATTTTGACTAAAGCTAATACTCCAAAAGTTACTAAACATGAATAAATAATATCTTGAGTGGCTAAGTGTGAGTAGTCAAACCATACATATGTAGTTGCTAGGATTAGTGGAGATATAATTGCATATTTTTTATTTAATAATTCTTCATGTAATTTATAAGTTGTAAATAGCATCAATATTGATGCGACTGTTGTTGGGAGATATGCAGAAAAAATATTTCTTCCAAATAAGTCTTGTGACTTTGCTATTAAAAACTGTAATCCTATTGTTCTATCTAAAACATATTCATCCCACCAAAGTGGAATTGTCCAGTTACCTTTTTCTAATATCCATCTAGCTTGTAGTGCATAAAAACCTTCATCAAACGCAATGTAACTTCTTTTGCCAAAATAAAATATAAGAGGAATAAAAACAAATAATTTAAAAAAATTTCTAAATTTTAAAATTTTATTGAACATTTTAATTTGCTTTGTATGTGCCGATAATTGGAATTGAACCAATGACCTACTGTTTACGAGACAGTTGCTCTACCGCTGAGCTATACCGGCCAAATTAAATATTGAATTTTTCTTATAGACTTAATTTTATAATTGAAAGAATTTATGTCAAAAATAGATCCTGAATTGAAAAAGAAATTATTAAAGGAATCCCAGGCTCCTTTCAAGGGATTGAGAAGAATATTGTGGATAGCTTTTAGCGGTTCTGCATTTTTGGGACTTCTAATAATGCTTTCCAGAATTGCAAGCGGAACTGAATTACAGCAAAATAACCTTCTTATACAATTGGGTGCTTGTGTAATATTTCCTACTTTATTAATCTTTGACAGAAATAAAGATTAATAAACTATATGTTTAATTATTGTGATAAGGTCCTCTTTTTGGTGACAAATTTGAATGCTTCGATTACATCACCTTCAATCCATGAAGAGAATTTATCGCAGCCAACTCCACATTCAAACCCTGTATTTACTTCTTTAACATCATCTTTAGCTCTTTTTAGAGAGTCTAAATTACCCTCAAATATTACTTTCTCTGATCTAATAACTCTCAGAGAACAATTCCTTTGTAATTTGCCAGTTTGTATATAACAGCCTGCAATAGCTCCTTTACCGACTGCGAAAGTTGCTCTAACTTCAGCTTTTCCTAATGCTTCTTCGACAAGATCGGGTTCAAGTAGCCCTTCCATGGCCAACTGAATATCTTCTAAGAGTTTGTATATTACTTCATATTCTCTTATGTCAACGTCATTAGCATCGGCTGCTCTCTTAGCGCCAGAAGCCAATGAGGTGTTAAATCCAATGATCACTGACCCAGATGCAGCAGCGAGATCTATATCTGTCTCAGTTATTTCTCCAGGAGCAGAAAGTAGGACTCTGACTTGAACTTCATTTTTTGGCAATTGCTCTAGTGATCCTAATATCGCTTCAACACTACCTTGAACATCAGCCTTGAGAATTAAGTTTAACTCCTTAAGTTCTCCATCATTTGCTTGAGTTGATAAGCTTGATAAGCTAACTCTTCTTGAGGCCATTTGCTGAGCTAATTTTGTAGCTCTAGCATCTGTTGCCCTATCTCCTACAACGGCTCGAGCAGTTTTCTCATCCGGGTAGACTTCGAATTCATCTCCTGCAGTAGGTACTTCACTGAATCCTAGGGCTTCCACTGGGAATGATGGCCCTGCCTCTTTGATTCTATTACCATGTTCATCAACCATTGCTCTAATTTTTCCAAGGACTGAACCAGCAGCTAAAACATCCCCTGATTTCAAGGTTCCATTTTGTACTAACAAAGTTGCCACAGGTCCTTTCGCTTTGTCTAGATGGGCTTCAATAACAGTACCTCTTGCAAATCTATCAGGGTTAGCTTGTAGATCTTCTACCTCTGAAACTAATAAAATCATTTCGAGTAATTTATCAATGTTTTGGTTTTTGATAGCACTTACTGGAACCATAACTGTATCTCCTCCCCAATCTTCAGCAATTAAATCTTTTTCTGATAGTTCCTGCTTTACTCTGTCTGGAGATGCCCCTTCTTTGTCAATTTTATTTATTGCAACAACAATTGGTACTTTTGCGGCTCTTGCATGACTGATGGCTTCAAGTGTTTGAGGTCTGCAACCATCATCTGCTGCAACTACAAGAACAGCTACATCTGTAACCTTTGTACCCCTTGCTCTCATTGCAGTAAAGGCTTCATGACCAGGGGTATCAAGAAAAGTTAATTTTTTCTTTTGAGATTCATGTTCAAATTCAACTTGATAAGCTCCTATGTGTTGAGTGATGCCGCCTGCTTCCCCCGAAGCTACTCTTGATTCTCTAATCGAATCTAAAAGACTTGTTTTGCCATGATCTACATGACCCATCACTGTAATCACAGGTGGTCTTCTTATTAGGTTATCAATATCTTCGGATTCAATCATATCTACTGTTTTCTCAGCAGCTTCTTGGATATCATCTTGCAAAACAGGTACTCCAAATTCTTCTGCTACTGTTTCAATAGTTGCTAAGTCGAGCGATTGAGTAACAGTTGCAGTTATTCCTTTAAAAAAGAGAGATTTGATTATTTCAGAACTTTCAACACTTAATTTATCAGCTAATTCTTGGACGGTTAAATTATCTTCGGGCACGATTATCATTTCAGGTCTTACTTGTTTAGCTTCTTTGGCAGCCTTTAACTCCATAGCTCTTCTTTTCTGTCTTTGCCTAGTAGTTTCTTTTTTCTTCTTTTTGAATTGTTTAATAGTTTTTTGAGATTTGGATTCATCAGACTTTTCTTTCTTTGGACGCGCCAAACTAGCTGATAAGATTGAAATTTTTTCGCCTGAATATCCACTAGTTTCAGATGTTAATGAATCATCATTCTCACCAATAATGTGTACCTTCTGTCTTTGTTTTTGGGGATTTTTGCTTCTTAATGCTTCAAGTTTTGCGCTATCGTCCCAGTCTGCCTTTCCAGGTTTTTTAGAATTATTTGAAAATGTTCTATGGGGTGGTTTTTTTGAATTAGGGGAAGTATGTGGACGAGTATTTGGAGCTTTCGCCTTCTGTTTCGTTGTATCAATATTTTGTTTTTCGTTATTCTTTATAATTTCCTTATCAGTATCAGATTTGTTAGTTTTTTGAAGTTGTAAGAGTTCATTAGGTGATACTGGCTTTCTAATTCCAGGTGTCTTTTGACCATTGAATTTAGACCCAGGCCTATTGGGCATTCCAGGTCTGTTGGGAGCGCCAGACCTACTTGTATTTGCTTGTCTATTGAAAGATCCCGGTCTGCCTTGATCTGATGGTTTATTTCTTAACCCAGGCCTATTGGGCATTCCAGGTCTATTAGGGGTACCAGATCTGTTGGGGAGAGTTTGTTTAAAAGAAATATTTTGCTTATTATTTTGCTGATTGGTTCCATCTCTTCTTATTGGAGCTCCTACGAGCTCAGGGGGGGAGATTCTGTTTGTTTTAGATTTGTTCGAATTTTGGTCATTTTTATTTGATATTT
>QCQS01000055.1 GCA_003212115.1 Prochlorococcus sp. AG-455-E15
CTCAATTATCTCGAGATCAACAATCACTTAATGAAAAGAAAATAGAACATGAAATTAATAAAATTTCTCTTAAAGAGATTCTTAATGTTAAGGGAGATTTCGAAACTAATAAAGAGCAAAATCTTATAGGGTTTTGGAATCATAAATTAAATAAGAATATTAATGAGGGTTTGGATAAAAATCTTTCCTTAAAAAACCTTATTCTTCAAAAATCAATCAAAAAGAGCCAAGCAGAGAGCTTTTTAGCTCAAAATAAGCCAAATATCTATATCAGTAATTCATTATCTAGTACCTTTTCAAAAGGTGACTCTCTAGCAACTAATATCGACTCTGAAAAATCTGGATCTAATTATACAAATACCATAAGTCTAAATTTTGCATGGAGTATTTTTGATGGCGGACAAAATAAGAACTCCTACAAATCAAAAATAGCAGATGCAAAAGCCGAAAAATATGCTTATGAAAATCTAAAAAATGTTTTAACCACAAATATTAGTAAAGCCTACTTAAATCTTAAATTAAATGAAGAAAAAATAATCTCTTCCCTTAAAGAAATTGAATCTAGCAAAGAGTCTGTAAGGCTTTCCAGACTTAGATATGATGTGGGAATATCAACTCTAAAAGATGTTCTTGTTAGGCAAAGTGAATTAAGTAATGCGAAATCAAAAAATATTAATGCAATATATAATTACAATCTGAATATAGATGAATTAAAAAGATTAACTTTCCTTGATATAAGTAAAAATTGTTTGGGTAGTAATAATACTAAAATTAAAGATACAGAGTCTATTTGTAATATATAAAGATGAATCAACCAAATTTAACTAATAATCAACTACGTAAATTAGATTCTTTATTTGAATTGGTTAGTCAACGTCAAACAAAAGATTTTGGAAATATTAGCGCCAGTAATAAAGCAGATGGATCATTATTAACAAGTTGTGATTTATGGAGTGACAAAACAATCGTAGATGGCTTAGCTTCAATAGCTCCAGGTGAAGGCGTCCTTAGTGAAGAAGGGCAAAAGTTAATTCCAAATTCAAAAGCTTACTGGGTGGTCGATCCACTCGATGGGACAACAAATTTTGCTGCTGGTATTCCTTATTGGTCTATATCTGTAGCAAGGTTCGTTGATGGTAAACCACAATCTTCTTTTTTAATAATTCCTACATTGAAAAAAAAGTTTGTATCAATTAAAGGTAAAGGGGTTTGGTTAAATAACAACAAAATAGATCCTACCCAAAATAATCGTCACAGTGAATGTATTTCTTTATGTAGTAGATCAATAAAAATTTTACAAAAAAAACCAAACTCAGTATTTCCTGGCAAAATCAGACTCTTAGGTGTATCGAGTTTAAATCTTACAAGTGTAGCGATGGGACAAACTTTCGGAGCGATTGAATCAACCCCTAAAATATGGGATATTGCAGCAGCCTGGCTGCTATTAGAAGAACTCAATTGTTCTATAGAGTGGTTAGAAACAGATCCTTTAAATTTAGTTTCAGGAGAAGATTTGAGCGATGTTAATTTTCCATTAATTGCTTGTAGATCTATAGAAAAATTTGAAATTTTAAAGCCATGGGGCAATTTATTATTAGAAAAATAGTTGCATCATAAATAAAAAATTGCTTGAAAAATTTCTTAATTAGATACAATAAAAATTAAGTAAATAAATAAATATTTGAAGAAAATTAATATGCAAAAAAGTTCAACATGGATACTGAAAAGTTTATGGGGAGCTTGTGAGCGATGGAGTAAATCTGATTGTGTTGATTTAAGCGCTGCATTTGCATACTACACACTGCAATCATTTTTTCCCATCCTTCTAATTTCTCTTTCAATAGCTTCATGGTTCCTAGGAAAACAAGAAGGATTAGATCAACAAATAATTGCTGTTGCTGCTCAGCTTTTACCTCCTTCAGTAGTTGATTTAGTAGAAACAACATTATTTAATTTGATAGATCAAGGTTTTGGGGCAGGTATTCTAGGGGCTATGTTTTTACTTTTTACAGCAGGTAATGCATATTTATCTCTTCAAAGAGGTTCGGATAGGCTTTGGGAAGACGAAATTCCTTCTAAAAAAGTAAATGCTGCGTGGAGAGTTCAAGCTTCGAGATTCCTCAGAAATAGAGTTGAAGCCTTTTTAATAGTATTCTTCATTGGTTTTTTAATGGTACTAGATCAAATTAGTGCAAATCTTAGGATGATCCCAAGTAACGTTTTAGAAAATCTTTCAAAATCTAATAATCTTATGTCTGATTTATTATTAAAGTTGCCGCTATTACAAGTTGGTCAGTTTGCAATACCACTAATCGGATTTTCTTTAATGGCTCTTTTATTACAAGCTCTCTTACCCAGTAGAAAAGTTCCATTGAAACCACTTTTACCTGGATCTTTTCTTATTGGAATTGGCCTTACCACATTGAACCTAGCAGTAAGTAAAAGTATTCTCTCACTTGGAGCAAGATTTCAAGCATATGGTTTTATTGGTGGTTTTCTTGTACTTACTTTGTGGGTATGGCTATTAGGGGTAATTTTATATTTTGGACAGTGCTGGAGCGTAGTTATTGCTAGTATGACCTTATTAAAAAAAAAAAGAAATAATAAATAACAATAACTAAAATGAATAATTTTTTTAAAGCTAATCAAAACCTTCTTACTTACTCTTTAATCATACTTATAGTCATTCCAATTTTTGGAATAAACTTTTTTATAAGCTTCCTTGGTAATATCCTACTTCTATTATTTTTAATTCCTCTACTATTATTGATTTTAGTATTTATAGGTTTTAACGCTTACAAATCAAGAATTAATACATGTAATAATTGTGGTGCTATATCCTTAGGCTTAAGTGAAACCTGCATGAATTGTGGGGCAAATCTACAAAATATAAGTAAAAACAATCAATATGATAAAAAGCCTAGTGAGAGTACCATTGAAGTGAAAGCAGAAGAAGTAAAGTAAAATTCTATCCTATTCCAATTTGTCGAAGAATACTTTGTCCAGTAATTAATTCAGTACCAAGACCAATCAAAATACCCATCATTGCCATACGGCCGTTCCAGGTTTCTGCAAAATTTACAAAGCCAAATCTTGGTTGATTGTCATCATTCATAATTAACTAGATTATCTATTAACTCATTTTAACGTTCTGAGGAAGAATTTATGATAAATAATAAATTATTTATTTAACGTGTCTTACACCATCAACAGGTCGATACTCATCTCCAGTTAATTCCTCATAGACAATGGCTGGCAATCCAGTATCAAACATTGTTTGCAATGCTTCTTTTAGCATAGGATTCCATCCTCCTGTACTAACTTTTCCATGCCTCACAGTCCAATCCCAAGTACCCTGAAGGTCCCTAGGCAATCTACCTTCTCTATCTCTTCGCGCAACTAAGTCTAAAGATTCAACTATACCAACAATAACTGGATTTTTACCGTAAGAAGGGGTAAGACTTAGTTCCAGCCTTACTGGATCTTCTTTAACCATTTTTAAACGAAATCTTGGTGGTAACTTGAGAGATCTTATTACCGATGATACAATTTTTGTTCTTAATTCCAATTTTTTTCCTTAGATGTAATTTGATTAATCAGTTGTTGAAC
>QCQS01000056.1 GCA_003212115.1 Prochlorococcus sp. AG-455-E15
TTCTTGCGGCAAGTTGTTTTCTTGAATGATCAAGCATTTCATATTCTCTTTGCAAACGGGTAAAAGTATTTCTCTCTTCAAGAAGTCTTTGCTGCTCTTCCGCAACAGGACCTCCCAAATGAGCACCTATCCAAAATGATAAATCCATTGGGTGATCAGGTAATTTATCAGGTAGATTTTTCTTTGTATTAGTCAATTTACTCGTTAAATTAATAACATCACTGAGTGCTGCTTTTACTGAATCTTTTAGAGAATCTAATTTTTGAAAGTCATCAATATTATCATCACTAATCCAACTAACCATCGCAGAACAAAACGGAGTCGAACGGGTAATTTCTAAGACTTGAAATCTTTGTTGGCCAAGAGTGATAATATTACTTCTTCCATCCTCTGCAGTTTGATGTTTTAAAATTTGTGCACAACATCCAACGTTGGCCATACTTTTAGTAGTTGGATCCCACTTAATAACTCCAAACATAGAATCACTTTCAAGAACAGATTGGAGCATAATCCTATATCTTGATTCAAAAATATGTAAAGGCAATACTTCTTGAGGAAAAAGGACTACCTCTGGCAAAGGAAATAAAGGTAATTCCCTTACTGAGAGTTCTCCCATTTAAACCTCATTTCAATCTTGTTTATACTAATCAATTTAAAGCGATTTCGGGATTTATTATAGTTTAACTTCTATATCTACACCACTAGGGAGATCTAGTTTCATTAAAGCATCAATAGTTTTTGCAGAAGGACTGTAGATATCTATTATTCTTCGATGTGTTCTTGTTTCAAAATGCTCTCTAGAATCTTTATCAACATGTGGTGATCTTAGGACGCAATAAATTTTCCTTTTAGTAGGTAGAGGTATTGGACCTATTGCTGAGGCAGAAGTAGTATCAGCAGTTTGGATAATTTTGTCGCAAGATAAATCAAGCATTCTTCTATCGAATGCTTTAAGTCTTATTCTTATTTTTTGTTGTGCGATTGATGCAGTCATAGTTTCAAATAACTCATAGTAAAGGGTCATTGATAAAAATGACCCTTATTCATAACTCTATATTAGAGGATTGAGGTTAAATTTTTAAAATTCAAATTAATTATTTGAGAATTTTAGAAACAACTCCAGCACCAATAGTACGTCCCCCTTCACGGATAGCGAATCGCATACCTTGTTCAATAGCTACTGGACAAATTAATTCTCCAGTCATCTTAATTCTGTCACCTGGCATAACCATTTCGACATTAGAGCCATCATCTGAAGTAAATGCTGTTATTTGACCTGTCACATCAGTTGTTCTGATGTAGAACTGAGGTCTATATCCTGCAAAGAAAGGAGTATGTCTTCCGCCCTCTTCTTTTTTGAGAACATAAACTTCTCCTTCAAATTGAGTATGAGGGGTAATAGATCCTTTCTTAACAAGAACCATTCCTCTCTCAATATCTTCTTTCTGTACACCTCTTAAAAGCAAACCAACATTATCGCCAGCCATACCTTCATCAAGAAGTTTTCTGAACATTTCAACTCCAGTAACAGTTGTTACTCTTGTATCTCTTATTCCAACTATTTCTACTTCTTCTCCAACCTTAACTTTACCTCTCTCAATTCTTCCAGTAGCAACAGTTCCTCTACCAGTAATTGAGAAAACATCTTCAACTGCCATCAAAAATGGTTTATCAACTTCTCTTTCTGGTTCGGGAATGCTGGCATCAACAGCTTTCATTAATTCTTCAATCTTTGATTCCCAAGTAGAATCACCTTCGAGAGCTTTTAAACCTGAAACCTGAACAATAGGAATGTCATCTCCTGGGAAGTCATAACTATCTAAAAGTTCTCTAATTTCCATTTCGACGAGTTCAATAATTTCTTCATCGTCGACCATATCGCACTTATTTAGAGCAACTACAAGAGCAGGAACTCCAACCTGTTTAGCTAAAAGAATATGCTCTTTTGTCTGAGCCATAGGACCATCTGTAGCTGCGCAAACTAGAATAGCTCCATCCATCTGAGCAGCCCCTGTGATCATATTTTTCACATAATCAGCATGTCCTGGGCAATCGACATGAGCATAATGTCTGCCTTCAGTTTCATATTCAACATGAGCTGTATTAATGGTAATGCCACGCTCTCTTTCTTCAGGAGCACCATCAATGTCTCCATAGTCTTGAGCTTGAGCTTGACCTTTTTTAGCTAATACATTTGTGATAGCAGCTGTTAGTGTTGTTTTTCCATGATCAACATGGCCAATAGTACCTATGTTGACATGTGGTTTGTTTCTTTCGAACTTCTCGCGAGCCATTTTGAATTAAAGAATCGAGGGTTTAAAGGTGTTTTAGTTTAGAGATCAGGAGTTGCCCTGATTCTTGGAAATGATAGCTTCAGCAACATTACGAGGAACTTCCTCATAATTTGCGAACTCCATTGAAAATATACCCCGACCTTGAGTCATTGATCGGAGTTGAGTGGCATAACCGAACATTTCGGCTAAGGGCACTTTGGCCTGTACCTTAGACAATCCATCATCAACAGATTGTCCTTCTACTTGACCTCTTCTGGAAGAGAGATCACCAATTACAGATCCAAGAAAGTCTTCAGGACTTTCGACCTCAACTTTCATCATAGGCTCTAATAGGACAGGATTGCATTTTTTAACCCCATCTTTAAAAGCCATGGAACCTGCAATTTTGAAGGCCATTTCAGATGAGTCTACATCGTGGAATGAACCATCGACTAGTGTTACTTTTACATCAATGAGTGGATAACCGGCAAGAACACCAGATTCACAGGTCTCTTTCATTCCATTAGATGCAGGACCAATATACTCTTTTGGTACAGCTCCACCTACAATTTTGTTTACAAATTCAAAACCTTTACCAACTTCAGCAGGTTCCATTTCAATAATTACATGACCATATTGACCTTTACCTCCAGTCTGTCTTGCATATTTACCTTCACCTTTAGAACTAGACCTAATAGTTTCTCTATATGAAACCTGTGGAGCTCCTATATTTGCCTCAACTTTAAATTCCCTTAACATTCTGTCAACAAGGATTTCTAAGTGCAACTCCCCCATACCTGCAATAACAGTTTGGTTTGTCTCAGGATCTGTACTTACCCTAAAGGTTGGATCCTCTTCAGACAAAGCAGTTAAAGCTTTTGATAATTTTTCCATATCTCCTTTAGTTTTTGGCTCAACAGCGACTGAAATAACTGGTTCAGGGATAAACAATGTCTCCAAAACTATTGGATCTTCTGTGTTACACAAAGTATCACCAGTTGTTGTGTTCTTAAGACCTAATACAGCACCTAAATCCCCAGCTCTCAATTCATCAACCTCCTCTCTTTCATCAGCCTTAAGAATAACTAGTCTAGAAATTCTCTCTTTAGCATCCTTTGTAGAATTCATAACATAACTTCCCTTTGAAAGCACACCTGAATACATTCTCACAAAAGTTAATTTCCCATAAGGATCTGACATCACTTTGAAAGCTAATGCACTGAAAGGAGCATTATCATCTGAAGGTCTAACATCTTCTTTGC
>QCQS01000057.1 GCA_003212115.1 Prochlorococcus sp. AG-455-E15
ATCAGAGTCAGGGAGTGTACAACAATTAAATCCATCTCTACAAATCTTGCCGTTATCCATTGCCCAATTCAAAAGTGCTACTCTGTTTTTAGAACCAGTTTTCGTAAACATATTACTTACATGATTATCAACAGTTCTTTTACTAATAGTTAGTTTTACCGCAATTTCTTGATTTGTAAGCCCATCAGCTACGAGATCAATGATTTCCATCTCTCTTGCTGAGAGACCCATCATATCAATGTTGTTTACTTCTTCTTCAACCATTTGCATTTAAACAGTTCCTTTTTTATATTAATTAAGTTTAGCAATCTCAGTACACTTGTTAACCAACTAGGAAACAAAAGCAATTGAAATCAAAACTTCAGCAGACTTTAGAAAAAAATTCTAAGGTAATAACGGCAGAGTTAATGCCGCCAAGAGGTGGAAGCCCCATAAGATCTCTTAAGATAGCACAACTTTTGAAAGATAAGGTACATGCTGTTAACATTACCGATGGAAGTAGAGCTGTAATGAGAATGTGCAGCTTGGCAATGTCCAAACTATTACTGGAAAATGGGATAGAACCAGTAATGCAAATTTCCTGCAGAGATCGTAATAAAATTGCTTTACAATCAGACATTCTGGGAGCAAATGCTTTAGGAATTAGAAACATCTTATGCATTACCGGTGATTCAGTAAAAGCTGGGGATCAACAAAATGCCAAGGCCGTACATGAGTTTGAGTCTGTTAGATTACTTCAACAAATTCAGGCTTTCAATAAAGGAATTGATCCTACTCTAGGAGAACTTTCCGATAAAAAAACATTTATTTTTTCAGGTGCTGCAGCTGATCCAAATTGTGGAAATAAAAGAAGTCTAGAAAATAGAATGAGAAAGAAAAAAGAGGCTGGAGCTGGATTCATACAAACTCAAATGGTTATGGAAAAAGAAAATTTGATAGAGTTTTGTGAAAAAATTAGCAAGCCTCTTGAAATTCCCGTAATTGCAGGTGTATTCCTATTAAAGTCTTACAAAAACGCTCTCTTTATAAACAAATACGTTCCAGGTGCAAACATCCCCGAAAATATCTTAAATCGTCTTAAAGATGCTAAAGAGCCATTACAAGAAGGCATTAAAATTGCAGCTGAACAAGCTCATGATTTTATGAATATCGCAAATGGTGTTCATCTAATGGCCGTAAAAGCAGAGCATTTAATTCCTGAGATTATTGAAAAAGCTAATCTCAGTCTGGAATATTAATCAAATCAGTACCTAATAATTCTGCCATAGCTTTCTGCTGAGGCGATGGCTCAGTCAAATCAGATCTTCTTGAATCTGCTATTAACCAATCTAAAGATGCATCTTGCAAATCAAAATGATCTCCATTTTTCCCAACACAATATTTACCAAACACTAACTTATCCATAAGTCTTACACCTTTACCAATTTTAGAATAATCAAAGATAATTGAGTTATCTATAGTCGCTCCCTCGCAAATGCAACAACTTGGTCCAATCATGGAAGGACCAATAATAGTTGCTCCATCCTCGATCCTAGTCATGCCTCCTATATAAACCGGACCGGTAATATTAACCTTTTCCCAATTAGCCGCTACATTCAAGCCAGTAAAAACTCCAGGTTTTATTTCCTTACCTGGTATTTGAACTTGTCTTACCCTACCTTGTAATACATTTCTTATAGCACTCCAATAATCAGGAACTTTTCCAATATCTACCCATTCAAAATCCATTGGTAATGCAAAAAATGGTAAATCCATTTCTACAAGTTTAGGGAACAGATCAGCTCCAATATCAAATTTCTCTGCTGAAGGTATGTAATTAAAGATTTCAGGTTCGAAAAGATAAATTCCTGTATTTATAGAGTCACTTAAAGCTTGATCAACTGCTGGCTTTTCCTGAAAAGCCTTTATTCTCCCATTTTCATCAGAAACTACGACACCGTAACTTGATACTTGATCTTTAGTTACCTTCTTTGTTATTAAGCTCGCAATAGCTCCTTTCTGTTTATGTTTTTTAACAGCTTGAGTTAAATCTAAATCAACTAAAGCATCACCACATAAAACAACAAAAGTTTCATCAAAGAAATTTTGAAAATCCTGAATTTTTTTTAATCCTCCCGCGGATCCTAAAGCATCACCTATTAATTCTCCATCTTCAATTCTTCCTTCAAAACTATAAGCAATTTCTACTCCAAATCTTTGCCCATCCCTAAAATAATTTTCAATTTCTTCAGCCAGATGAGAAACATTTACCATTATTTCCTTAAAATTATGCTCTCTTAAAAGTTCCAAGAGAAACTCCATAACAGGTTTTTGCAAAATCGGAATCATCGGTTTAGGAATTACGTGCGTAATAGGCTGAACACGTGTGCCTTTACCTGCCGCAAGTATCATTGCCTTCATAAATTCAAAACCATTTTTTAAATTATACGTTATTACTATGAAGCTTCTAAGCAGCCGAAGAAGAGGCATTACTTACATCAAGATTTTCTATAGGTAATTGAGCCAAGCCACCATCAGGTATTATTCTTTTAATTTGAATTGGGCCATATAAGGAATTAATTTGTTTAATTTCAATTTTGTTTTCAGATGATAAAAATAACAAAGCCCAAAAAACGCCCAAACGGTCTTTATCTAAATCATTTTTTACAACTGTTTGCCATTTTTTGACTAAATATTCAAAATCTGTCCATTGTAATGCTTTTTCCCATCCTTCAATAAATTTCCCTAATGCTTTAGTGGTTTCTGGAAGTTTCTCGCGATGCGCTAATGACTTTACTTGAGAAATTAAAGCCCTATCAGAATATTTTTTATTTCTTTTTCTCTTCATGAGCAAAAGATCTTGGGTTTCTATAACTTCTGCTATGGACTCCAACTGACTTACAAGTTCTCCCAATGTTGTTGTACGTTTAAGAATTGGTTGTGCAATTGATCTTCTCCTTAGATATTTTTCAGGATATTTTGGAATATCAAATTCTTTATCAATCCAATCTTGATCATCCAAATCAAATACATCTTCAAAATCGGAAGAATTTTCTTTGAAAACATCAGCTTCCAAAACCTCAGCCTTAAGATTAACTAGTACTGAAGCCGCGAAAAATGCTTCGCTGGTCTCAGCTAAATCCTTTTGATATGAGATTTGACTATTTGAAGATTGATTAAAAGTATGTGAGTATTCTTCTAAAAAACTATCAATTACACTTATCACATCAATATCCCATGGATCAAGCTCACCTTTACCTGCGGCGTCTTGAAGGAACTTAATCAACAATCTAGGGCCTAATTGTTGCCTATCAATAGGATTGAAATCAGATATTTTGAAATAGATAAAATCTACTCACAAGATATCTTTTAATTGATTTAATGCCAATCAATATTGAGTTAATTTAAAAAATTATATTGTTGGAGCTTTTAGGATGTCATTTGTTTTAGTTCCTGAAAAAATATTTGTTTTCATAGCACCTTTAA
>QCQS01000058.1 GCA_003212115.1 Prochlorococcus sp. AG-455-E15
GGTTATCAATCCCCCCATCATTTTTTGCACCATTCCTTCTAAAGCAGTTTGCTTTTTTTAGCCAAAGAGAAATTGTCGAATTATGGTGAGCAAATTTCTCAACAAATATCCTTTCTTCTAATGTAATTGATTTATCTTGAGCAATTCTTTTAATTATTCCTTGGATTTTTAGTCTTTTTGCATTACTAATAAGCATTTTTTGATCAATTCATTATTCTTTTTATAGGAAGGATTACTAAATATATCTTGTCAATGTTAATTTCAACAAATTAACTATTTTAAGAGGTTTTAAGCAGGAAAAGTCTTAAGACACTAAAAAAAGGGATCAATAAGTTACATATGATACTTCTATTTATTTATCAAACTTATAATTCCTACAAATTAGATAAAAAAAATCAATCCATTCTCAAAGACACTTTAAAATTAGGGAAAGACCATTCAGTTGTTGCGTAATAGTAAATCTGTACTATTATTAGTACAGATGTATTATTAAGATATGAAAGTGATTTCATCTTCTCCTTACGCCCCTTTTAATTCAAAAGAGTGGAATTTTCTAATAAGCAAAAATGTAAAGTTTGAAAATACTCCAATAAAGATTCAAAAAAAATTTTATAGAACTTCTACTCTAAAAAAGATTGAAAAAGATAAACTTTTGCAAGAGAAGATTGAATTGCACCAACAAATGCAACTTGTATTCGGATAGAAAAATATTAACTAACAATCTTTTTATTGAATATTATTTTACGAGATCCAATTTTTTGTTAGATTAGTAGAAATACAAGAAGGATTTAATTTGGCTGTTGATCGAGAACTTTTAAAAGAAGTTACCCAAGAACTTTGGAATACCGTAAAAAAACTAAGACCTGAAATAGATCGACAAACTCGACTTCAATTAGTTTTAAAGGCCTTATTAACTATTGGAGATTTACCAGATCAAATGCAAGCTGCCATGGTAGTAGGTGTTTGCGCAGAAATGGATAAAAGTGATGTTGATAATGTTGAAACTAATTCACAAACTAAAGATTCAAGCGGAGTTGATACTTCTACAGGCAGAAAAGTAGTTAGAAGAAGTTCAGCTAAATAAACCTTAAACGATTATCCTTTAATTTTCTTTGATTCGTTTTTATTAAGTCTATTGAATAGGTAATATGAAATTACAAGTAAGAGAGGAACGAATATTGAATGTAAAGTCATCATTAATTCTGTTTGGCCCATTCCTATAAGATTTGACTCGTTTGGAAGTTGTTCTGACCAAGTGCCAACTAAATGCCAGGCTTGAGGAATTGATAAGAAAAACATATAAGAGCTATAAGTTAAGTTTATGTTCAGATAAAGATTATCATTATTGAACGTTTTTGCTTTCTTTATTCTTATTTCTTAACTAAGTATTTGTAGAGTTATAAAAGAGCTTGATTCATAAATTTATTTTCTTAAGAAGAGTTTTAAATTCTTTTTTACCAATAATTTTCTCAGCTGCGTAAGCGCCACTTGCTGAAACAGCAGGAATTCCAATACCTGGAAATGTACTTGCACCGCAAGTAAATAAATTTTTTACTGGAGTTTTGCAGCCTGGGAAAAGACCTTTTTCTGCAGATAATGCAGGGCCGTAACTACCGCAATAGGTATTGGTGAATTTTTTATGAGTAATTGGGGTTCCTAGCATCTTTAAATCAATCCTTTCATCTATATCAGGAATGAATTTTCGCACTGCATTAAGGAATATTGAACATCTTTCTTCTTTCAAATTTCTATATTCTAGTTCCTTTGGATTTAGGTTTTCCCAAATTTCCCAAGGTTCATTTGCGGGAGTATATCCATGAAGAACGTGTTTTCCTTCAGGGGCCATATTTTTATCTAAAACAGATGGGATTGAAAATACAGCTATATTTCTTTCTGCGGTTATACCTTTTTCCCAATCATCAACATGTATCGCATGTATTGGCAAATTTTGAAGACCATCAGCATCAAAACCTAGATGTATATGAAGGAAAGAACCACATTTATTAGGGTTCAAAACTTTTGTATTCCATTTTTTTGAAATTTCATTTGGAATTAACTTTTTTAAATTCCAAAAATCAGTATTCGCGACAACAGAATCACAACTATAACTAGAACCATTATTAAGAGTTATACCTGTGGCTAAATTTTTATTGAAGTTAATTCTCTTTACTCTCGAAGAAAGAATTAATTCTCCTCCATTTTTTTTAAATCCATTAATTAAGGCTTTTACTATAGATTCACTACCCCCTTTAGGGTATTCAAGGTATGAATTTGGTTCAAACCATTCGTTAAATAAAGTAGCCATCGCGGCTGTATTTGTATCATGCATTGACATACCACTTATTAAAAAGCTCAATAAATCAACCCAATTCCTGAGAAAAGGATCCTCTAGATTATTATTTACTAAATTCCCAAAGCCTTTATTAATTTTTGGTATTTGATTGATATTAGGTAAAAATTTTGAGGTTAAATTTATTAGATCTAAGAAATTTATAGATTCGGGAGAAAATGAGAGTAAAGGTATTTCATTTATTATTTGGCTAAGAGGTTTTATTCCAGAAATAAATGATTCCCATTCTTTAACAGATTTCTCACCTCTTAAAGTTTTTATTGTTTGTTTAAAAGGTTCTTCCCCCACATCAAGATTAAAATTGCCCTCTGGGACAATTACTTGCCAACCTTTATATTGAAATAGTTCAACTTCTTCATCAAGTAATTTAAGAATTTGCCCTAGGGGGTTAGTTGTCGGCCATTTACCTATTCCACTCCACAATGAAGGACCTGATTCGAAAGTATAACCTTTTCTTTTGAAACTGTGAGCAACGCCTCCGGGCTGAGTATGAGCTTCACATATGAGTACTTTTTTGCCTGATAAAGCTAGTATCGAACCACAACATAATCCCCCTATTCCACTACCGACTATTACAACATCGTATTTATCCATTAAATATTTGATTTACTCTTCTGGTAAATTAATGCGTTTTAGACGAATGTATAAGTTGAAGTCGTAATACTTAGAACAACAGCAAGGAAAAATATGTAAGGAACTGCTTTTAAAGGTATGTATCCTTGACTTTTAGAGATGAAATCCATTAATTTAGTTACTTTATGTAAATATATTAACGAGATCTTGTTCCTTATGTGTGCCAAAAAATTATTTTTTTGGAAATATATTGAAACAAAGAAATCTTTTTGGAGAGATTTTTTAACTAAGAACATTTTTTTTGAAGTTATCTTAGTATTTGGTTCTTAGATTAAAATCTATCATGAAACACTTTCCTAATAT
>QCQS01000059.1 GCA_003212115.1 Prochlorococcus sp. AG-455-E15
CTTGTAATAAAATCATCTTCAGCTAAAACGCTTGAGTTGTCTGTATTCTCTATAAATATTTCTACAAAATCAGCACCAAGTCCAATACCGTAGAAAAGGAAGTTACTCAAGAAGTCTTCAAGAAGTAATCATAGCCTCCAGTGACGGAACCTATGTCTCAGATATTAGATTACATCAAACAGTTGGACTCAACGTTATTGCAAGTGATGCCCAATATAGATCTAGTGGAAGTAGAAGATTTGGATCCTCAGGAATGCCTAATGAATTCAGATTATGGGACCATGAAAAAGCAGCTAATGATGTGTTTGAAAGTTCAATGAACATGTTGTATGCAGATTATGTTGATGCAGGACAAATGCCTGTTGTATTAGCTAATAAATTTGGTGGCGTTATATTCCATGAAGCCTGCGGTCATTTACTTGAAACTACTCAAATAGAGAGAGGAACAACACCATTTGAGAATAAATTAAATGAAAAAATTGCACATGAATCTGTAACAGCAATTGATGAAGGGATATCAGAAGGATCCTTCGGTTCATTATCAGTAGATGATGAAGGTATGGAACCCGAAAAATCAGTTCTTATAAAAGATGGAATTTTAAAAAAATTCATATCCGACAGGGCAGGTGAATTAAGAACTGGCCATAAAAGAACAGGAAGTGGAAGAAGACAAAATTATTCTTTTGCTGCAGCTTCAAGAATGAGAAATACTTATATAGCTAAAGGTGAGCACTCGAAAGAGGATTTAATCAATAGTATTAGTGAAGGTCTTTACTGCAAATCAATGGGAGGTGGCAGTGTAGGTGCTACAGGACAATTTAATTTTGCGGTAGAAGAGGGATATCTTATTAAAAATGGGAAATTAACTAGTCCAGTAAAGGGAGCAACATTGATCGGTGAGGCTAAAGAAGTTATGCCAAAAATATCAATGTGCGGAAATGATCTCGAATTGGCTCCTGGATTCTGTGGATCAATTAGTGGAAGTGTCAACGTAACTGTTGGCCAACCTCATATTAAGGTTGATTCAATTACTGTTGGCGGGAGATAGGATATGAATTCAAGAGAAATCACAACTCAAATCTCCAAAGCTGCAGATTTCCTAAATCTTAAAAAATGGGATTATGGAGCAAGTTTTTCTAATGATTATTCTGTGCAAGTAGATAAAGGAGAGGCTAAACAACTTAAGGCTTCACAAAAGCAAATTTTAACTTTAAGAGTTTGGAACCAATCTAATCTAGTTGGTATTACTACAACAAGTGATATTAGTGAATCTGGCATTAAAAAGGCTCTTAAGCAAGCAAATATAGCTTCTGATTTCGGAAATAAGAACGAAACTACAGAATTCTCACCACTAGCGAAGGATCCTATTGAAGTAAAAGAAGTTAAAAAAAGAAATCCTGTTGGAATAAAAAAATTACTTACTCTTTTAAGAGAAGCGGAAGTAAAACTGTTAGAAAGTCATGAATCCATAAAATCTGTTCCATATAATGGTTTGTCTGAGAGTTTCTTTGAGAGAATTTATGCAAATAGCGAGGGTGCCTTTCGAAGTTATTCCAGAAGTCAAGCAGCACTATATTTATATGCAAGAGCAGAAGAGAAAAATAAGAAGCCTCGTAGTTCAGGTTCCGTAAAACTTGGATATGGAGCTGATGATATAGATATAGAGTCGTGTATTAAAGAGGCTTCAAATAAAACAATTTCTCATTTAAATTATTCATCTATTAAAACTGATAAATATTTAATATGTTTTTCCCCAGAGTCTTTTTTAACTATCATTAACGCCTTTAGCTCAATGTTTAATGCTAGAAGCATCATAGATGGCGTGAGCCTATCTAATAAAAATTCAATCGGAGAGAAACTATCTACAGAAGCACTTAATATTTATGATGATGGCCTTCACGAAAAAAATATTTCTTCAACACCATTTGATGGAGAAGGAACCCCAACCAAAAGACTATGTTTAATTAACAGAGGGAGAATTGAAAATTTTATACATTCCGAATCAACTGCAAGAATATTTAAAACAACTCCCACGGGCCACGCTGGACTAGGATCAAAAGTCTCAGTATCTCCTGATTGGATCGTTGTTGAAAAATCAGAAGAAAACTTTGATCTAAAATCATCACTAGATCACTCTACTTATGAGGGAGAATTTGTTTATATCGAAGAGTTAAATGCAATCCATGCAGGTGTCAGAGCAAGTCAAGGTTCGTTTTCTCTTCCATTTGATGGATGGCTCTACAAAAACGGTAAAAAAATCTCAATAGAATCTGCCACCGTAGCAGGTGATATCAAATATCTTTTGAAAAATATAGTAAATATTGAATCAAACCAGGAGGTAACAACAAGTGGAATTTCTCCACATATATGGGTAGATGAACTATCAATAACTGGTGACGCGTGAGAATTATATTCTGGGGAACACCTGAATATTCAATTCCTAGTCTTGATATTTTTATTAAATCTAAGCACGAGGTAATTGCAGTAGTTAGCCAACCGGATAAGAAGAGATCTAGGGGAAATAAATTAATAGCCTCACCTGTAAAAAGCATTGCTGAGATGGAATCTATAAAAATTTATACTCCAGAAAAAATCAGGGGCAATATAGATTTTATAAATGAACTTAAATCACTTTCTTGTGATTTATTTATTGTTATAGCTTACGGAAAAATTTTACCCAAAGAGATATTGGAAATCCCAAAATTTGGTTGTTGGAACGCACATGCTTCATTACTTCCAAGATGGCGTGGTGCCGCCCCAATTCAATGGTCCCTTATAAAAGGCGATGAATTTACTGGTGTAGGAATTATGAAAATGAATGAAGGACTAGATACGGGGGATTTATTGATAGAAGAAAAAATTAAAATCAATAATAACGATAATTTAAATACACTATCGGAAAAACTTAGTATTTTATCGGCAAAATTATTTTTAAATGCTACATCTTTAATCGAAGAAAATAATAATAAAAATACTAATCTTCAATTAACAAAACAAAATACCCCTGGAAGAGAAATTACTTACGCAAGAATGATTGAGAAATCAGATTATAAAGTTATTTGGAGTATTGAGGCATTTAAAATTT
>QCQS01000060.1 GCA_003212115.1 Prochlorococcus sp. AG-455-E15
CCCGTTAGTTAAATTAAATCGAATCAGAAAGCATTTTAATTGCTATCCAGAAATAATAGCCAAACTAGAAAGTTTCAATCCATCTGCGTCCGTTAAGGATCGCATCGCTTATTCAATGTTATGTAAAGCAGAAGAAGACGGACTGATAAAACCAGATAAAACAACATTGATTGAAGCTACAAGTGGGAATACTGGCATCGCATTAGCAATGGTTGCTGCAGCAAAAGGCTATAAATTGATATTAACTATGCCGGATACAATGAGTATTGAGAGGAGGGCAATGTTGAGAGCATATGGTGCTGAATTACAGTTAACGCCTGGGATAGAAGGTATGAAAGGAGCTTTAGATTTAGCTAATGAGTTGTCTTCAACCATTGCAAATAGCTATCAATTTAATCAATTTGAAAACTTTGCTAATCCAGATATTCATGAAAGAACAACGGCACAAGAAATATGGTCTCAATCCAATAATAATTTAGATGGACTAGTTACAGGAGTAGGAACAGGAGGAACAATCACTGGTTGCGCACGTTTCTTGAAAAAAGTTAATCCTAATTGCAAAATTTATGCTGTAGAGCCCAAAAAAAGTGCTGTGATTTCTGGACAAAAAGCAGGATCTCATTCCATTCAAGGAATAGGAGCAGGTTTCGTGCCGAAAGTACTGAATACTAAATTAATTGATGAAATTATAAAAATAGATGACGATGAAGCATTTTATTTTGGGCGTTTATTAGCTCGATTGGAAGGTCTTTTATCTGGAATCAGTAGCGGTGCAGCTCTAGCAGCAACTATTAAAATCGGTGAAAGGAAAGAACTAATTAACAAAAGATTGATAGTTATTCTTCCAAGTTTTGGTGAAAGATATTTATCAACAGCAATGTTTGAATCTAATACTTCAATTCAAGCCAGAAAAGATGGTTATCTTTAATCCATAATTTATAAAAATGAAAAAAAATTTATATGAAGAATTAGGCCTTAAAAAAAATGCAACCCGAAGTGAAATCAAATCTTCATATCGCTCTTTAGTAAAGCAACATCATCCTGATAAGGGGGGAGAAAAAGAACGATTTCTTGCAATACAAAATGCCTGGGAGACTCTAAATGACCCTATCAAAAAAGAACAATATGATAGAAGTTTTGTCTCTTCCAGTTCATCATTTGATTCATTAAATGAAAATTGGGAAAAAAAAATTAATTCAAAAAAATATAATTCGTCAATTAAAGACAAAGAAGTTGAAACATGGATTAAAGAAATTTACACTCCTATCAATAGATTAATTAATCAAATAATTAAACCTTTGAACAACGAAATAAAAGAACTATCTGCGGATCCATATGATGACCAACTAATGGAAAATTTCTGCAGTTATATAAATCTTTCACAAAAGAAAATAGAAAAAGTTGAAAAAATTTATAACAATAAAATAGTCCCAAAGTCTATTTCAGCTTTAGGCCTCGATCTTTATCATTGTTTTTCACAAGTTAAAGATGCACTATCAGAATTTGATAGATATACACAAGGATATGTAGATAATTACTTATTTGATGGTAAGGAAATGATCAAAGAAGCAAAAAGAATCCAATCAAAGATGTCTACAGAGAAAAAAAATAAAAACTTTTAGATACAAAACTTTATTGCAAATATTCTTTAAGTTGTGCTAATTTCAACCAAACATCTGGAACAGGTCTGCGCCATCGAATCTGAGCATATTCGTCTTTAACTGAGAGAATCTCTCCAGGACCTTCAAACACATAATTAGGTAAATCTTGATCACTAGCTAGAGCCTCGATACTTTTTATATAATTTTCTCTGTCGACAAAAACTAAGCTTCCTTTCTTGAGAGGTTTCTTTGGAATAGAATCTGTCATAATAAATTCAAGAAAGTTATTTGAAACTTATTATACAAAAACTTGTTTGAAAAATATTAAAAAAAATTTATACCGGAATAATAATTACAAACGTCTAAAAAATTTAATAGCCTTAAATGATAAACATCAATATGATATGCGTCTTTTACTACTTGGCTGCACAGGATTTGTTGGGAAAGAATTAGTTCCAACACTACTCAATGAAAATCACGAAATTTATATTGTAAGTAGAAAACCCATTAGTAAATTAAAGGTTGATTTAGATTTCAATAAGTTTAAGTTTTTGCAAATAGATTTATCAAAAGAAAAAAACTGGAATAACGAAAATCTTCTAAACATTTTAAAAGAGACCGATGGAATTATTAACCTGATGGGAGAACCCATAGCAGAAAAAAAATGGACTTCTGAACAAAAACAGGAAATTGAAAATAGTCGTATTAACACCACAAAATTTATGATGAAGACACTTAAAAATTTAAAAATAAACCCAAAAGTCATTATAAATGGATCAGCAATAGGATATTACGGTACAAGTTTGTCTGGTGAATTCACTGAAAATAGTATTGGAGGAAAAGACTTTTTAGCTAATCTTTGCAAAAAATGGGAAGCAGTCGCTGCTGAAAAACCATTTTTCTCAAGGTTAGTTATATTCAGGATTGGAATAGTTCTTGAGGCAGAAGGAGGAGCATTAGGAAAAATGCTCCCTATATTTAAAGTTGGATTAGGTGGACCAATTGGAGATGGTAAGCAATGGATGAGTTGGATTCACAGAACTGATTTATGTGCATTAATTACTCAAGCATTAGTTGATAAAAAGTATTCGGGAGTATTTAATGCTGTTGCACCAAATCCAGTATCAATGAGAGAATTTTCTCAGACTTTAGGCAAATGTCTGAATAGACCTAATTTACTTCCTGTACCTGGAGCAGTTTTAAAAATATTGTTAGGAGATGGAGCAAAAGTTGTATTGGAAGGACAAAAAGTAATAAGCAGTAAACTCAAAAATTATAATTTTAAATATCCTCTTCTTGAGAAAGCAATTGACGCCTCCACCAAGAATTAATACCGTTTACTA
>QCQS01000061.1 GCA_003212115.1 Prochlorococcus sp. AG-455-E15
ACAGCCCACCTTTTCTACACCCTTGGAAAGTTAGCAACCTCTGCAAGTCCTCACGACTTATATATGGCTTTGAGTTACGCAGTTAAAGATAGGCTAATGACAAGATATTTAGCCAGCCAAGAGGTCATAAGAAAAAAACCTCAAAAAACTGTAGCTTACTTATCGGCAGAATTTTTAATAGGTCCTCAATTAAGTAATAACCTCCTCAATCTTGGCATAACTCAAGAAGCCGAAGATGCATTAAAAAGATTTGGTATTGAATCTTTATCAACAATACTCGAAGTAGAAGAAGAACCCGGATTAGGTAATGGGGGTCTTGGTAGACTTGCTGCATGTTATATGGAATCATTAGCGTCCCTACAAGTACCGGCAGTCGGTTATGGTATTCGCTACGAATTTGGCATATTCAATCAATTAATCAGAGATGGTTGGCAAGTTGAAGTTACTGATAAATGGCTAAAAGGTGGATGGCCTTGGGAACTTCCACAACCTGATGAATCATGTTTTGTAGGCTTTGGAGGAAGAACTGAAAGTTATAGAGACGATAAAGGAAACTACAGATCAAGATGGATACCTTCTGAACATGCAATAGGTGTCCCTCATGATGTTCCAGTCTTAGGGTACAGGGTAAATACTTGTGACAGATTAAGATTATGGAGAGCTGATGCAACAGAAAGTTTTGACTTTTATGCTTTCAATATTGGTGATTACTATGGAGCAGTAGAAGAAAAAGTTGCCTCTGAAACTCTTTCAAAAGTTCTATATCCAAATGATGGAACTGACGAAGGTAGGAGATTAAGACTAAAACAACAACACTTTTTTGTAAGTTGTTCTCTTCAGGATATGTTGAGAAGCCTTGAAAAAAGATCGATAGCAATAACAGAATTCCCAAAACATTGGACAGTCCAATTGAATGATACCCATCCTGCTATTGCAGTTGCAGAATTAATGAGACTTCTTATTGACCAATATCAAATAGGTTGGGATAAAGCCTGGAACATAACAACCTCTTCAGTTGCTTATACAAACCATACATTACTACCAGAAGCTTTAGAGAAATGGGATTTAGGTTTATTTAGTGATCTTCTTCCTCGTCATCTAGAAATTATTTATGAAATTAATTGGAGATTTTTACAACAATTAAGACTACGTTATCCTGGTGACGACAAGATCCTTCAAAAACTCTCAATAATTGATGAAGAAGGTTCCAAATCAGTAAGGATGGCTCACTTGGCTACAATTGGAGCACATCACATAAATGGTGTTGCAGCTCTCCACTCAGATCTAATAAAAAGACAACTTCTGCCTGAATTCGCAGCTCTATGGCCTGAAAAATTTACAAATGTAACTAATGGAGTTACTCCAAGGAGATGGGTTGCACTATCTAATCCATCACTATCGAACCTTTTAGAAGAAGAAGTTGGTCCAAACTGGATCACAAATATGGATCTTCTTAAGAAGTTAGAAGAAAAAAAAGATGACAACAATTTTTTGCAAAAATTTGAGGAAACTAAACTAAATGGCAAGAGAAAATTATCTAGCTTTATCCATTCAAAAACTGGAATACTGGTGGATCCATCAAGTTTATTTGATGTTCAAGTAAAAAGAATTCATCAATATAAAAGGCAGCATTTAAATGCCCTACAAATTATTGCGCAATATTTAAGAATAAAAAATGGTACAAACAAGTTTGAAGTCCCAAGAACAATAATATTCGGGGGTAAAGCTGCACCAGGTTACTTTATGGCAAAGCTGATGATTAGATTCATTAATGGTATTGCTGATGTAGTAAATTCTGATCCAGATATGGATGGTTTGTTAAGAGTTGTTTTTCTACCAGACTATAACGTTAAACTTGGTGAGATTGTTTATCCTGCAACGGATCTTTCAGAACAAATCTCAACCGCTGGGAAAGAAGCATCTGGAACTGGAAATATGAAATTTGCCATGAATGGAGCATTAACGATTGGAACCTTAGATGGAGCAAATGTGGAATTAAGAGATCTTGTAAAAAAAGAGAATTTCTTTCTTTTTGGTAAAACTGAAAGCGAAATTATGGACTTAAAAAATAATAACTACTCTCCTAAAACTTTTATTGATCAATGTCCAGAGCTCAAAGAGGTTATACGCCTAATTGAAATTGGCCACTTTAGCAATGGGGATAAAGAATTATTTAAACCTTTATTGAATAGCCTTACAGGGCATGACCCATTTTTTGTTATGGCTGACTTTGAAGATTACCTAAATAAACAGGATGTGGTAAGTGAATGCTGGAATAATAAAAAATCTTGGAATAAAATGGCTTTATTAAATACTGCTCGATCAGGATATTTTTCATCAGATAGATCTATTAGAGAGTACTGTAAATCTATTTGGAAAGTATCTCCAATGCCAGTTGAAATTACTTGTGATGTCGAGGAATTAACTAATTAATATTTTTCTTATCTGGTGAATCTGGGGTTTGATGAAATAATCTATTCAAAATTAATCTATCCATATTCAATGGGTCTGGAGCTAATTCATTTGCAATTTCTTTAAATTTTGATTCGATATTGTTTGAAATTTTTGTATCAAATATTCTTTCCATTAATGCCTCAATTGAATATAAATATGCGTTAACACTCTCAAGTTCATCTAAAGCTTCAGTAATTTCTGTATCAGAGATATGTTTATCTTCTGAACTATTATCTTGATTTGATTCTCTTTCAGTTAGTTCTCTCTGCAAATCATCAGTAATCTTAGTACAAAGGGTTCTAAAAGATTGTATGGATGCCCAATTCAATTCTTGTTGCTGCTTAAAAGTAGGAAATTCTCTAATGAGACGA
>QCQS01000062.1 GCA_003212115.1 Prochlorococcus sp. AG-455-E15
AATTTGCCATCTTTAAGTTGACTTAATTCACCATCAATTAATCTTGCAAATCCTATAGAGGGTAAGTCTAAGTAACCTAAATTAAGATCGCATAATTTTATACTTTCAATAAGTCTATCAATTAGTTCTTTAGGAATGCTTCTCAAAAAATATGGAGTATATTCTATATCATCTTTGATAATATTTTTAAGCGAAGTTTTTTGGATATCAAAATCTGTTTGAGCTAAGGGTATGGGAATTTCCAATAGCGGATTTGGAATTAATGCATATTCTTTAGCCTCATCAATATTGAGCTCTGAAGGTAAATTAATTAATTTGCTAAAGACAGCTTCTGGAGAAATTATTACGTAACAGGTATTGACGAAAATTGCATTTTCACTACAAATTGACTTAATTAAATTAGATATCTTTTCTGGATCGGTAGGAATACTCCTATCTAGAGCTTCATTTGGAAGATCTGTTTTAATTACTTTATTAATTTGTATTTGATTAGAGGAAACTTTAATTTCACAAATAATTAAGGATTGATAATTAAATTGTATTAGGAGAATATTTTCAGATATTAATCTACGTATTTGATTAAAGCTTTTATTCAAAGAAGAAATATCAAGTCCAAAAAATGTATTATTTATTTTTTTTTGCGAATCAGTCATTAGTTTCCACAAAAAGGCTTTGGCCTACAAAATATTCTCCTTGCGGAAATTGATGAAGAAGATATATTTTCTGGTAATGACATTAAAACATAAATTCCAGGTTTTTCTCCTTCTAGCAATTTTTTTAAGGATGTTTTTAAAATATTACCATTATCTATTGTATCTTTAGGCTCCACTAAGCTTGTTTTTTTAAGACACAATACATAGCCATTTGGTATTTGCACTTTTCTTCCTGGTAAATTCCAATCTAAAGTAGGTGAGCGTGTACATTTCTTTACCATCGAATCCAAATCATTTTCATTAAATCCAGGCTGTGAAATTATATTTGAGACAAAATCCATCTCTTTATATAAATATTGATGGTCTATTAAAATCCCCATGCTGGATAAATTTAATTCTTCTGAGGCTTTTAAAAATTTCTGTACAAAGCCAAAAGTGTTTATAAAGACAGCTAAAAAAATAGTAAAAACAGATGCAGAAAAAACTACCTCAAGTAGCGTCATTCCATTATTTTTATTATTACTAGTAATCATGAAAACTAATCATTAAATTTGGTAGGAAAAGACTCCAGATCGGATTTTAATAATGCTTTACTTTCTTCATTGCTATAACCTGATTTTCTCAGTAGTTCTATCTCATATTTAGTTGGAGGATATTTACCAGCATTTCTAAAGGCTTTTTCTGCCGATTGTACAGCAAGGAATAAAGTTCCAGTTGCTATTGAAACTATAACTGAACCCAAGATAGCATCGCTCATTTTAAAGTTATTTAATTCTCCTCAAAATCACAATAATCAGTTTTTTTTAAGTTAGCTGCACAAGAAAAAAAATAAAATGATTTATTTTCTTGAGATTTAGGCTTAATTAAAACTCTATGATTAGAATCTATAAAAGTACATGAATCAGAAATTTTCTCATTTAAAGAAGGAGAAGGTAGTGATTCTGTGTAATTTCCAATATCCGAAAATTCACTTGGACTTTCATTAATTACAGATAAAATCTTATCGCAAAAATTATTTCCAAAACCCCAGTCTTTGCTAGCATTCTGTAAAAGTTCTAAAAATATTTTATCCTTAACATCAAACTTATTTTTTTGATATTTATTTTCAGGGAAAAAAGCTTGTATTGGTTGAGAAGTAATTTTTAGAGACATATTAAAAATAGCTACTATACCGCTCATCATTAATATACCTAATCCAGCGTATAAGTATGTCATCTATAAATCCCTGCCATATATTGATAGTTTCAAATCCATATTATTTAAAAAATATTGCTTCTTAATTCCTTTTTTAGGTTCAATTTTATTTGGAAATTTATCTACCTTGAAGTCTGATGTAATAACTATCATAGGTAATCGTTCTATTAATCTTAGGAAATTTATCAAGTTAGGATAACTTCCCTCTAATTTTAATTGTATAGTTCTTTTTTCAAGACCTTCAACAATTAATGGATCTACATTTTTTTCTATCTCAGAATTTTCATTTGGTGTTGATGTATCAGACTGAGGGATGAATTTTTCTACTTTCAATGGAGTAATTTCCAATATCGAAATATTATTTGAAACAGCAAGTTGATTCAATCTTGATAAATATGTGTAAAGTTCTTCAGTACCCGCTACTAAATTAAGTAGTTTTTCTTGCTTACCAGATTCTAATTCCAATCTTTCGGCTGATTGATTTAATAATTGCTCCTGGATTATAAGTTCTTCTTTTTTTAATTTCATTCCATTTATCTCTTTTGAAAAATTTCTAGAGTTTCTTATTTTTGGAAGCAAAAGATAAAAAAATAGCCCTAATGATATAAAAATAGATAAAGTAATAGGAAAAGCTAATATTAATTTTTCCCTAGTTATAAATTTTTTTTGTTTTAATTTTTGAGCTTGAAAATTAGTCATTATTTATTAATCTCTTTAATCATCTCTAATCTATTTGCTAATCCATAGGCACCTATTTGATAGAGATATTTTGATGAAACAGAATTACTAAGATCATCAAAATTAGCAAGAATCTCAAACTTCAAATATTTCCTTTTAATATCTTTTTTTTCAGACTGCGAGTAATCATTTCTTGTAAATTTAGATGCCTTTACTATTTTTATATTTTGCTCATTAAAAAAAGGAGATTTTGATAATGATAATTCATAAGAATTAATTATTTTCAAACCATATTC
>QCQS01000063.1 GCA_003212115.1 Prochlorococcus sp. AG-455-E15
AAAACTCTTGAGAAATTAAAAACCTACAAATTAAAAGAGAACTTTAAACTAAGAACTGATAGTAAATATGTAATAGAGGGTTATACAAAATGGATTATTAATTGGAAGAAGAATGGATGGAAAACAAGTTCAGGGAAACCAGTTCAAAATCTTGATCTATGGCAAAAAATTGATCAATTAAGAATTAATGGCCTAATAATGGAATATGTTAAAGGTCATAGCGGGGATAAACAAAATGATAGGGTTGATAAAATTGCAACTAATTACAGCAAAGGTATATCTATAGAAAGTAACTTAAAAAAAACAGAATCCTCAGTTGATTTTTTTGAAAAAAATGCACCTGTAGAAATTCAGAAATTATTTTCCCGCAATGAATTAATTCAAAAATTTGCAGAAAAAAAGTACCTGTTAAGTTCACCTGAACTAGAAACCTTATTAGGTAATGAAAAACACTTAAAGATAAAACAATATTCACTTTTTGAATGGCGTAATTGGATATTGATTCCTAAAGATAAAAAATATTGGATAATAGAAAAAAAAGAAGCCTAATTTTTTATGAATGATAAGAAGGGGGGATTTAAAAATCTTTATAAAAACTTGATTACCCCAGTATTAAAAAAAGACTCTGGAATTGATGCAGAATACTTAACAAATTTATCTCTTAGTCTCCTATCATTCAGTTCAAGAAAATATAATTGGCCTATAGTATCTTCTATCTTAAAAAATCTAAATGAAGAATTTTCTGTAGTTGATAAAAGGTTAACTCAGAACATATGTGGAATAAATTTTTGTAATCCAATTGGTTTAGCTGCGGGTTTTGACAAAAATGGAAATGCCGCAAATATATGGAAAGATTTTGGTTTTGGATTTGCTGAGCTTGGTACAGTAACTAAATTTGCTCAGAATGGAAATCCCAAACCAAGGTTATTTAGATTGGCAGAAGAGGAAGCAGCATTAAATAGAATGGGTTTCAATAATAATGGTGCTGAAAATCTAGTTAAAAACTTTGTCGAACAAGGTATTGAGTTTAAAAAAAACAGGGAGAATATTTGTTTAGGGATAAATTTCGGGAAGTCAAAAATTACAGGTTTATCTCAAGCAAAAGATGATTATTTAACTTCTCTAAAATTATTAATTCCATATTGTGATTACGCAGCAATAAACGTTAGTTCTCCAAATACTGAAGGACTAAGAAAATTACAAGATCCAATTCTCCTAAAAGAACTTCTTAGAGAAATTAAAAACTTACCTAATTGTCCACCATTATTTGTAAAAATTGCACCAGATTTAGGCCTTAAAGATATTGAAGATATTTGCCAATTAATAATCGAGGAAAACATCGATGGAATAATTGCTACAAACACCAGCATTGATAGATTAGGTCTTGAAAATAGAAAGATCAAGCAAACTGGATTATTACTCTCTCAAGAGAATGGAGGATTAAGTGGAAGGCCTCTCCAAAAAAAAGCAAATCAAATAATAAAACATATACATAATATTGATAAAAAGATTATTTTAATTGGGGTTGGTGGAATAGATAGTCCTGAGTCAGCTTGGGAAAGAATTTGTTCTGGAGCATCATTAATTCAACTTTATACAGGATGGATATATAAGGGTCCACAATTAGTACCAGATATACTTGAGGGAATTATAAAGCAACTCAATAACCATCAATTATCTAGTATAAAAGATGCAATTGGATCAGATTTAAAATGGGTTGAATAAAATTAGAGAATGAATAATGAAACTCATGATTACTCAACGTTAGCCATGCAAGGATCAAACTTGAAGCACGGTGGAAATGTATATGCAATTGCGAAAAAATTAAATTTATTACCCTCCGAAATCATTGATGCAAGTGCATCATTAGTACCCTTTGATCCCCCTCAAATACTCATGGATTCAATAAATGCGGAAATTAAGAATCTTGGCTTTAGATATTACCCAGAAAGAAACTTGAGTGATCTGAAAGAAATAATCGGCAAATTTCATGGGATAAATCCAGATAATATATTGCCTGGGAATGGAGCTTCTGAATTAATAACCTGGGCAGGTTATGAAGCATCCAAATTCGGAATAAGTTGTATTCCTTCTCCATCATTTGTTGATTATGAAAGATCTTTAAATTGTTGGAATAGCAATTTTATACATTGCGAATTACCAAAAAACTGGAGTGATATTTTTCCTCAATCATTTCCGCTTCATCCAAAAGGTGATGTTATTTGGATAACAAATCCACATAACCCTACCGGCCAATTATGGGAAAAGAATTCATTGGAGGAAGTTGTAAAAAAATATAAATTAGTTATCTGCGATGAAGCTTTTTTATCCATAACACCTAATGGAGACAAAGAATCTTTAATACCATTAACCAAAAGATTTGATAATTTATTAGTCTTGAGAAGCTTGACCAAAATCTTCAATATTCCTGGACTTAGATTAGGTTACGTTATTGGCTCATCGAAAAAACTTAAACAATGGGAAATAAATAGAGATCCTTGGCCTTTAAATTCATTTTCTATTAAAGCCGGGATTGATCTACTAAGTAATAAGAAATTCTATGAACAGTGGACAAAACAGATTCACAGCTGGATAAATATTGAAAAAAAGAGAGTATTTGAAAAATTATTAAAAATAGAGAACCTTAAAATTCATAACTCTTCAACCAACTTTTTTTTAATAGAAAGTGAAACATCCTTGTCGCCAAAT
>QCQS01000064.1 GCA_003212115.1 Prochlorococcus sp. AG-455-E15
CTAAATATTGGCCAACACATCCATTAGCGCCTGTTATTAATAAGTTTTTATATCCCAAGACTTTTATTAGTAAGTGAGTGTTTTCCCATGTTCAAAAAATGTTTGAGCATTTTCTTCTGGAGTCCCAGGTAAAATCCCATGACCCAAATTAAGAATATATTTTCTGTCTTTAATTTTATTAAAAGTATTATCTATCCTTTCTTTTATTGATTCTTTGTTTCCGAATAAAATGCCTGGGTCAACATTACCTTGAATTCCTATCTCGCTAGGGATTCTCTTACAAGCCTCTTCAATATCTACTGTCCAGTCTAATGAGATTATATCGACTCCAGTTTTTGCCATTCTTTCAATGACTCCAGCACTTCCTGAAATGTAGAGAATTACTGGTGTTTCTGGGTATTCCGCTTTTACAATGTCAACAACCTTTTTTTGATACGGCCCAGCAAAGATATCATAATCTTGTGGGCTTAGTTGACCAGCCCATGAATCAAAAATTTGTACTACTTGCGCTCCAGACTTTATTTGGTATTTAAGATATTCACCAATGCATTTTGCAAAATGATCAAGAAGTTTATGAAGTAAATCTGGTTCTTTAAAAGCCATTGATTTTATTAAAGAATAATTTTTACTGCTTTTACCTTCAACTACATATGCGGCAAGAGTCCAAGGCGCGCCAACAAAACCTAAAACTGTTGCCTCATTATTCACATCTTTTTTTAGTGAAGAAAGAACTTGCCCAACAAAACTTAAACTCTCACTTGGATTTAATTCTTTTAAATTTTCTATTTGGTTAAGAGTTCTTATTGGGTCTTCAATTATTGGACCCTTACTTTCTATTATTTCAAAATTTATGCCCATCCCTGGGAGAGGTGTGAGAATATCTGAAAAAAGGATCACACCATCCGGTTTGAAAGCATGAAAAGGTTGCATTGAAATCTCATACGATAGCTCTGGATTCTCAGACCTCTCTCTAAAGCTTGGGTAACGCTCCCTTAAATCTCTATAGATTTTCATATATCTTCCTGCTTGCCTCATCATCCATACTGGAGGCCTATTTACTTTTTCACCTAATGCGGCAGAAAGTAATAGTGGTAAATCTTGACCCATTTTTCAATTAGATATGGTTAAAAAATTAAAATCCAACTTAAAAATCTTACAATGTAAAGCAGAGCAAAATCGTTATATGAACATTTATATGAAGCACTAAGTTAAATGAGCCTTCTTATTTTTTTGATTGATGTTTGAATATACTCACGCTTAATGGGGGTAAAGCAAGTTCTAGAGCATTTTGATAATCATGAATATTGTAATTTATAGTTTCTTTACCTCCCATATTTCCTTTGTTACTGCCCCCGTATCTAGAGCTATCTGAATTAAATATTTCTTTATATAATCCTTCCACAGGAACACCTACTTTGTATGAACCATGAGTATTAGGTGTAAAGTTAGCAACAACAACAAGCCACTCATTGGTATCGTTTTCTCTTCTCATGAAACTTATAACCGAATTAGATTTGTCATTACAATCTATCCATTGGAATCCATAAGGATCAAAGTCATTTTTCCATAATGCAGGTTCATTTTTATAAAGAACGTTTAGGTCATCAATCAAGTTTCTAATACCTTTATGAGGCTCAAATTCTAGTAACTCCCATTGCAGATCATCCCAAACATTCCATTCTTGTCTTTGCCCAAATTCCATCCCCATAAATATTGTTTTTTTACCAGGGTGGGTCCACATATAAGTTAGTAATGCTCGAGTATTTGCATATTTCTTCCAGTCATCGCCAGGCATTTTATGCAAAAGATGACTTTTACCATGGACAACCTCATCATGACTAAGTGCAAGCATAAAGTTCTCTGTATAGTTATATGTAATTGAGAAAGTCACACTATTTTGATGAAATTGCCTAAACCAAGGATCTATTTCAAAATAATCAAGCATATCGTGCATCCATCCCATATTCCATTTCAAGTTAAACCCTAACCCTCCCATATCAGTTGGTTTGGTTACCATTGGCCAAGTTGTTGATTCTTCAGCGATAGAAAGTGCACCTGGGAAGTGTTGGAAGAGTACATGATTAGCCTGTTGAAGAAATTTAACAGCTTCTATATTTTCATTCCCACCATTTTCATTGGGTATCCATTCTCCATCAGGACGTAGATAATCTCTGTAAAGCATGGAAGCTACAGCATCTACTCTTATGCCATCAATATGAAACTCTTCAAACCAATAAACGAGATTTGCTACTAAGAAATTTCTTACTTCGTTCCTGCTGTAATTAAATATTAGGGTTCCCCATTCTTTGTGTTCACCTATTCGTGAATCTCCATGCTCATAAAGATGGCAGCCATCAAAAAATGCTAAACCATGCTTATCTTTTGGAAAATGACCGGGCACCCAATCAAGAATTACGCCTATGCCCTCTTCATGACATTTATTTACAAATTCTCTAAATTCATTTGGGGTGCCAAATCTACTTGTTGGTGCATACCAGCCTGTAACTTGGTATCCCCATGAACCATCGAAAGGATGTTCAGATATTGGCATTAGTTCAATATGAGTGAATCCTCTTTCTTTTACGTAAGGG
>QCQS01000065.1 GCA_003212115.1 Prochlorococcus sp. AG-455-E15
AATTACTTTTATTTTTTTTGTAATGCAAAATGTATATCCTTTTCATGGCAGGCGAAATAAATTAAGTAAGAATTATGATTATTCATAATGTAAGAAACAAATTCTGAAGTTGAATGAATGTCGAATGTATGTATGTGATGTAATCCTGAATTTTTTTTCCACTCAGATCTAATATTTTTAATACTTTTGTTTTTATAAACTTCATGATCAATAGTATTTTTAAATAATTCCTCAAATTCTTCTAATGAATAAGACCAATCATTTTTTAAAAACTTTTCAATCAATTTTGAGATTTTAGTTGTTAACCTTTCTCTATCATAAGTTTTTTCTTTATTTGGAATAATAGTATAAATTACCCCTCCTCGCTTAATAACTCTTAGATAATCTACAATAGTAGAAATTGGATTTGCAGAATGTTCCAATGAATTATTTGAATATATAAAATCTTTACTGGAATCTAATTGACTTGCCAAAGGAGGTCTATCTTGTCCAAAAAAAATATCTACATTTACATGATTTCCTTTATAACCTTTATAACCTAAATCCTTTATTTGTTGTTTGGTTTTTTTTTGATCGCCAATATCTGCATACTTTATACTTCTAGCTTTTGGCAATTTAGCTGGATATGAGAGGGCACCAATTTCTATCCCATCTCCAATGCATAAATCTTTAGCTATTCCAGGAAAAGGTAAAATACCAATTTTTCTCAATTCAAATTTTATTTTGTTTTTGAATTTATTTTTATAAAATGAGAATTTTTTTCTTTTAAAAAACATAAAATTTATATTTCATAAAAATTTTTTTTAGACTAAGTTTTCTAAAAATATACTTTCTCTATAGGTTATCAAACAACTACTTTTTATATAGATTGTTTTGATAATATTTATATAATTTTATTAAATTTATATCGTAAGAAAAAATTTAGTAGAATTTTTATCATAAAAATTGAGCATGGTTAATAAATATTAAAAGCATAATAATTTATTACTATTTTTCTATAAACAAATTAAGTCAGGTTAGGTAAATTACAAACTCTAACCTCCTACATGCCAATAATCGCTTAAAAAAGTATGTCTTAGAAAAATTTTTTGCAAAAGGGATATAAATAAAAATTTATTAGAAGTTAAAAATAAAAAATTAATCAGAAATTTTTAAAGTTAACTTATTTGTTGTTATAAAACAAAATTTATTTTCTTTTTAAAAAAACTAAATAACACAAGTGCAATTTAAAAGAAAAATTTTATCTTTTGAGTATTACTTTGACTTGATTAATTTATTTTTTTCTAAAAACTTAATAAAGTCAGAATAAACAAAATTAGCTCCCAAAGTAGTCAGATGATTATCGTCAGAATAAAGCAATTCGTCATTTTTATTGGGATAGCAGAATTTACTATCACAGAATAATGGGTAAGTATCATAGATAAATATATTAGGAAAGTTTTTATCAAGTTCATTCAATGCATTCATAATATGTTCTCTTTGTTCTAATAAGAAAGATTTATCGGTACTTTGACAAAACTGATGGAGTAAATTTCTTGGCCTGAATTTTTGAACGCTGCATATTTCAAGACGGAAGTTCTTATGAGTGGGTATGGGAGCAAAAATGACTAAATTGGCATCCAAAAGATTCATCTCTTCCCCAATTCTTTTCAAAGATTCAATATAGTTGGATAGATTTTTATCTACACTTTCCTTTGAACCATCACTATATTCAGAAAATTGCTTTCTATGTTTTCCAGAATATCCAAAATGAGAAGTAAGGTAAGAACTAGTAATAAGTAAACCACCCTTATCATTACTTAACTCAGAAAGAACAAATTCCTCCATTGCTCTCATTACCGTATTACATCCATACCTTGTGGTTTCACCTTGTTCTGGAAAGGCGCAGCCACCACGACTATGTGAAAAGATTTTAACATCATACTTTTTTGCTAAATTTTCAACCATTGGGAACAAAGTAAGAGTATGACTATCCCCAATAAAAGAAATGAATTGAGATTTGCTTTCTTTTCTCCAGTAACAATTTTCAAGAAAATAATCTGTTAGCGTAGAATCATCATTCAAAATGTCTCTTTCTCCACCAGAACTATCACAAATTTCTGCTACTTGACCAGTAAATTTACCCTTAAATTTTAATGGTCTTTCTTCCCAAAAATCTGATGTATTATTTTTTTTGCCGATATAAATAAATCCTCTTAAAGGTTTTCCTAAGACGAACAAAAATAAAGCCGAAAAAAATAATGAAAGAGTACCAATCAATATATTCCTAATAGAACTTCCTAACCAAGAACTTTTCCTGAGAGGTTTTTCTATTAATTCATAAGATAAAACTGATAGTAAAACTATTGATAAAACTTGAAAAGGAATACTCCACCAGTGGATTCCTATAGTCCATCTACTGATTGTAAGAATACTCCAATGCCAAAGGTAAAGAGGATAAGAAATTAATCCGATATAAATTATTTTTTTGTTAGTAAATAATTTATAAAGTCTAGTTCTTTTAGGAATGCAACAAATAAACATTGATGTTAGAAAAACCATAAGAATATGAGAACTAGGCCCCGAATTATTTGGAAGTAAAAGAATC
>QCQS01000066.1 GCA_003212115.1 Prochlorococcus sp. AG-455-E15
TGCCAACGACTAAGAAGAGATGAAAGAACAACAAATATACCAATCTTGATGATAACTGCATTAGGCGGGCTTAAAGACAAAGTTACTGGGTTTAATTCTGGAGCAGATGATTACATTACTAAACCATTCGATTTAGAAGAACTATATGTGCGGATCAAAGCCTTATTAAGAAGAACTAACAGAGCACAACTAAATTCAAGTAACCAGCAAGAAATATTAAATTATGGTCCCTTAACTCTTGTTCCCGAAAGATTTGAAGCTATATGGTTTGAATCTCCTGTTAGGTTAACCCATCTTGAATTTGAACTACTACATTGTCTTTTGCAGAGGCATGGTCAAACTGTATCACCAGCATTAATTCTTAAAGAAGTTTGGGGATATGAACCTGACGATGATATTGAGACAATAAGAGTTCATATTAGACACTTACGCACTAAACTTGAACCCGACCCACGCAAACCTATTTATATAAAAACTGTATACGGTGCTGGATATTGTCTTGAATTACCTATCGGATCGCAAGTGGAAACTGCTAAGCAAGAGTTTATTCAAGCAAGAAATCCTGGCCTGATAAATTCAGTAGTAGATTGATCTCATGTATCTTCCATTGAAATTTTTAACAAAGTAATTTCCCACGCCAACCTTGGTTGAATTTTTTTTCTTAATAGGTATTTTAAATTTTCAAGTTTATTAACTAAACCAATTTTTTTTGTTTTTCTCCACCAAATTGTTTGAATTAAATTTACTAAACAAATCTGTTGAGAAATTTCTAATTTTTCAGATATTGATTTAGATATTTCTAATATTTCGAGACTATTTTTTATAGGAGAATCCAATTTACTTAAAATTTCATCTGAAAAATCATTCCAAATTTCAATATTTTTCAATAATTGACTTGGAGATCCATTTGCCGAGTTTATTAAATCTTCAAATTTTAATTTTGTATTTATATTTAAATTATGAGTATCTAAATATTCTTCTAAAATTGACTTTATTTGTTTACTAGAAAAAGATGGAAATCTGATGATTTGACATCTTGAGATGATCGTATCTAAGAGAAGGTTTAATTTAGATGTTAGTAAAATAAAAATGCCGTTACTAGGCTCTTCTAAGGTTTTTAAAAGGCAATTTGAGGCTGCTTCGTTCAAGAGGTGTGAATCAATAATCAAAACAATTTTTTTTTCTGAGTCTATTGATTTCTGACTAAGAAAAGTTTTGATATTACGTATTTGAGCAATTTTAATAACCTCAGATCCACTGTTTAATGTTTTTTCAAGATCGAAACTTCCTGAACTTTTTTTTGCCAAAAGAGAATCAGGTTCAATAATTAAAAAATCAGGATGATTATTGTTTGTAATTCTCTCTTCAAGATTTACGCTTCGTGAAGACTGTTTGAAAATCTCTTTTATAAATTGAAGAGCAGTTTGCTTTTTTCCTACTCCTTCAACACCATAAAATATATAACCATTAGCAAATGATTTGTTTTTAATTATGTTGTTAAGACAGGTATTGACTTCCTCATTCAAGAAAAAATTATTTTTTTTTATCTCAATCATTTGTTAATAGAAAAATTGTTAAGCAAAGTCTCTTTAATTTGATACGAAATATTTTTAATATTTTGTGAAGCAGATATTACTTTCCAGTTTTTTTGTTTGGCAATAAGTTTAAACCCTTCATTTACTTTTTCTAAAAATCTAATACCTTCTGATTCTATTCTGTCTGGAATTTCATTTTTCCTTCGGAATATGCTCTCTTCTGGAGAAATTTCTAAGAAGAAAGTGATATCAGGAGATACTCCTTGACACACAATAGATTCAATATCTTTAATTATTTCTAAATTTATATTTCTTCCATAACCTTGATAAGCCAGGGTGGAATCTGAAAATCTATCACTTATTACCCAATCATTATTATTCAAAGCAGGTAAAATAATTTTGGAAACGTGTTCAGCTCTATCTGCTGAATAAAGCAATAATTCCGCGAGAGATGAAGGCTTGTTAGTTTCATTATTATCAAGAATCAGTCCTCTAAGTTTTTTTCCTAAAAGACTGCCTCCAGGCTCTCTAGTTTTAATTAATTTAGATTCTTTCTTTATTAGACCACTATTAGGTAGCCATTTAGATAATTCATCTATTTGGGTAGTTTTACCACATCCATCAATACCCTCAATTACGATAAATTTTCCTTTCATTTAATCCAAAGATAAAGCATTAATTACAACTGTAATAGAGCTAATAGCCATCAACAATGCTGCTAGTAAGTTGTAACCAAATGCCCATGTTAGATTTTGCTTTATTTTTCTTATAGTTTTTTTTGCAAGATTTAAGGCGTAGGGTAATCCATTTAGTTGATCTCCCATCAATATTACATCTGCATTTGCCTTGGCAATTTGAGTTCCTGATCCCACCGCAATTCCTAAGTCTGAGGATGCTAATGCTGGGACATCATTAATACCATCACCAATCATTGCTACTTTATTATTAATTTTTAAATTTTCTATAGTCTTTAGCTTCATTTCGGGAAGAAGATCCCATTT
>QCQS01000067.1 GCA_003212115.1 Prochlorococcus sp. AG-455-E15
GAATGTTCTTTCTGAACCTCAATAAATATAAATATTCCGGGAGATTAACAAATCACCCAAATATCCAGCCATAACTATGTAACCCTATTCCTAAGAAATTAACTCCTAAATAACATACTAAAACTACTAAAAAGCCTGTAGATGCTAATAATGCTGGCCTACGTCCTTGCCAACCCTTGCTAATTCTCATATGCAGATAAGCGGCATAAAATAACCATGAGATAAATGCCCATGTTTCTTTTGGATCCCAACTCCACCATGTTCCCCAAGCCTCATTAGCCCAAACCGCACCTGAAATTAAACCAAGAGTTAAAAGAACAAAGCCGATTAATATAGAACGATAACTTAATGTATCTAATTCTTCTGAATGAGAAAATTCAATAGGTTCAACTAAATTATTTACAGGATAGCTATTTGAAATTTTAAATCCTCCTATACCTACAGAACTGCTTCTGATTTGAAGTGGCTTATTTTTATTAATAAACAAAACGGACATTGAAAGTAAAGAACCTATTATTAATGCTGCATAACTAAGCATTACGACACTAACATGCATTACTAACCAACTAGACCTTAAAGCTGGAACTAAGTTGGACGATAATTTCAAATCCTCAGGTAAAACAAAACAAGCAAAAGCCACAGTCAGTAACTCAATAGGTATAGCAATTGAGGGAATTATTGGAGCTTGGTATTCTCTTTCAACCAATAATTGACCTAATGTGATACCCCAAGTAAGGAAATAAAGAGATTCATACAAATTGCTAATAGGAAAGTGCCCAGAAATTGACCACCTAAAAAGTAATTGTAATGCTATCAATAAGTTCACTAAAATCGTAATAAGTCTTACAGCAGAAGAAGACTTTTTTTTAAAAACTGCAAACAAAGATATTGGTAAGTTAATTAATAAAAAATAAAAAACTAAAAGGCCTAAAACTGAAACCGGTTCATATATTAAATTTTTCAAAAAATTATCTAGTATCATTTCTAGAAATTTCTCAAGTTTAAATATTCAATGACAACCAAATAATAATTAAAATCATTCTTATATGAGTAAATCTTTAATAATAAAGTTTTAATTTATTTTAAAAAAGCAATTCAAAGTTTGAAATTATCTCCTAGATAGTACTTCTTGACTATTGGATTATCAGCCAATTCACTTGATGAACCGTAAGCTAAAATTTTTCCTTCACTTAATACATATGATTTGTTAGTAATTAAAAGGGTTTCCCTAACATTATGGTCTGTAATAAGAATCCCGACCCCATCACTACTTAATTTAAGAATTAGTTTCTTTAGATCATTAACAGCTAGAGGATCGATCCCAGCGAAAGGTTCATCCAATAACAAATATTTAGGTCCTTTTCTTCCTACAGTTAGAGCCCTAGCTATTTCACACCTCCTCCTCTCTCCTCCTGAAAGTTGATAACCATAAGTATCTACAAAGTTATTCAAATTAAATTCATTAATTAATTGTTCTCTTCTATTCCTAATTGCCGCTCGACTATAAGATGAATTCTGCAAAGCCAAATCTATATTATCCTTAACAGTTAGGTCTCTAAATATACTTGCTTCTTGAGTTAAATAACCTAACCCAAGTCTTGATCTAATTGGGAGAGGAAGTTTAGTTATATTTTTCCCATTCATTAAAATTTCACCTTTATCAGGTTTTATATTCCCAACTGCGAGATTAAAAGTGGTAGTTTTCCCTGCACCATTAGGTCCCATCAAACCTACAACTTCCCCTGGATTTACAGTTATGGAAACATCATTTACGATTAATCTTCCTTTAATTGAAAGGGATACATTATGAATCTTTAGGTTCATTTTTCTTGAGATCGATTAGTTTTCTTGTTTTCTTGAAAAAATAATTGGATAGAAAATAATAATTCCATTGAAGATAAAGATATATTATTCATAAGCATCAAAGAAGTTTCAAAAAAGGCTTATCGCTCTCATTTAATAGCTCTTTGTATTGTAATTTCCTCAATAAATCCTCCAAACATTGGCAGAAGGATTCAAGATCAATTCCTAAATTAATCTTGGTTCTAGTTTTTATCCTACCTAAACCCTCTCCAAGCAAAATAGTGGCTCCATTTAAATTACCCTTGCTTAAGTGAAACTGAGAAACAGATACTTGTAAAATTCCCTGGATAACTTGTCTTTCGTCCCCATCAACAGAATTCCATATTTCTTCAAAAGCATCATGAGCCTCATACCATTCATGATTATTAAAAAGATTTGAAGCAGTAAAAAGAGAATCTTTAAAACTTTTTGTACTTTCTTCGTTCATGAAATTAATTATTAATTTCTTTTCTTTTTATTTATTTTTCGCATCCTTATTGAATCCGGTGTCACCTCTAGCATTTCATCAGGACCAATATATTCGAGTGCTCTTTCAAGGGTAATATCAACAGGTGACTGCAAAGTATCAAGTTCTTCTGCCCCTGCAGACCTCATATTGGTCAACTGCTTAGTTTTA
>QCQS01000068.1 GCA_003212115.1 Prochlorococcus sp. AG-455-E15
AAAGCAAATACAAGCATCGCAAGATGGTATGCAGTTCAAGTTGCATCAAGCTGCGAAAAAAAAGTAAAAGCGACTCTTGAGCAGAGATCAGTGACTTTAGGTGTTAATAATCGAATCATTGAAATTGAAATTCCCCAAACTCCTGGAATTAAATTAAAAAAAGATGGAAGCAGACAAACTACTGAAGAAAAAGTTTTCCCAGGTTATGTCCTTGTAAGAATGATTTTGGATGAAGATACAATGATGGCTGTAAAAAGTACTCCAAATGTAATTAACTTTGTCGGTGCTGAAGACGGTAGAGGCAGCGGAAGATCGCGAGGTCATATCAAACCTCGACCATTATCTAGACAAGAAGTGAATAGAATCTTTAAGCGTGCATCAGAGAAAAAAGCGGTAATCAAGTTAGATATTGAAGAAAAAGATAGAATCATAGTTACTAGTGGTCCATTCAAAGATTTCCAGGGAGAAGTTATAGAAGTATCCGGGGAAAGAAATAAATTAAAAGCATTACTTTCAATATTTGGGCGCGAGACTCCTGTAGAATTAGAATTCTCCCAAATCAGTAAACAAAATTAATTTCTAATTGTTCTGGTTTATCGAGTAAAATTATGATTTTCTACTTCAGCTTTAATTTTCTAATCTAATGGCAAAAAAAATTGTTGCAGTTATCAAGCTTGCTCTACAAGCAGGCAAAGCGAATCCTGCTCCTCCCGTAGGACCAGCTTTAGGACAACATGGTGTCAATATCATGGCATTTTGTAAAGAATACAACGCAAGAACACAAGATAAAGCGGGTTTTGTAATTCCAGTTGAGATTTCTGTTTTTGAAGATAGAAGCTTTACTTTTATCACTAAAACACCTCCTGCTTCAGTCTTAATAACAAAAGCAGCTGGTATTGAGAAAGGATCAGGTGAATCCGCAAAAGGTTCTGTTGGTAATATAAGTAAATCTCAATTAGAAGAAATAGCCAAAACTAAGCTTCCTGATTTAAACTGTTCAAGTGTTGAATCAGCAATGAAAGTAATTGAGGGTACTGCTCGTAATATGGGCGTCTCTATCACTGATTGAGTTCAAGACAAAATTGCTCATTACTTAGGGGAGGTTAATTAATAACCGTTTGCACCCAGTATTATTATGAAAAAACTATCGAAAAGAATGGCGGCTCTATCAACAAAGATAGAAGATCGCATTTACGCCCCACTTGAAGCTCTTAGTATTATCAAGGAAAATGCTAATGCAAAATTTGATGAAACTATTGAAGCTCATATACGTTTAGGTATTGATCCAAAATATACGGATCAACAACTAAGGACCACTGTTGCATTACCACATGGTACTGGCCAAAGCATCAAAATTGCAGTAATTACAAGCGGTGAGAATGTATCGAAAGCTAAGGCTGCTGGTGCGGATTTATTTGGCGAAGAAGATCTTGTGGAAAGCATCAACAAAGGAAATATGGAGTTTGATCTACTTATTGCAACTCCAGATATGATGCCAAAGGTTGCAAAATTAGGAAGAGTTTTAGGACCTAGAGGTTTAATGCCTAATCCTAAAGCTGGGACAGTAACTAATGACATTGCTAATGCAATAAAAGAATTCAAAGCTGGTAAGCTCGAATTTAGAGCAGATAAGGCTGGAATCGTTCATGTCCGTTTTGGAAAAGCAAGTTTCACAAAAGAGGCTCTATTTGATAACTTAAAAACCTTACAAGAATCAATTGATAAAAATAAACCAAGTGGAGCTAAGGGAAAGTATTGGAAAACTTTTTATGTAACTTCAACAATGGGGCCTTCAGTTCAAGTTGACATAAATGCTGTACAAGATTACCAACCTGAAGGTTAACGCTTTGTAGTATAATTTAAAATGCAATAATACGGCCAAAGAAAGTAGGTTAATTTAGTTATTCTAAATTTTTAATTCCTACCGAGGACTCGTCTTAAATTATTTCTTTTTGGATCTAATAAAAGCGGCCTCTTTAAAAGGACTTTGCCGCATTTCCTGCTCTCCCTAAATTACGATCCAAAAAACATCAATGGGCCGAACACTAGAGAATAAGCAACAAATCGTTACTGAGATTAAATCTCTATTAAACGACTCGGAAATGGCTGTAGTTCTTGACTATAAAGGTTTAACTATCAAAGAGATGTCAGATTTGCGATCTAGATTGCAAACAACTAACGGCATTTGCAAAGTTACTAAAAATTCATTAATGCGTAAAGCTATTGATGGAGATAGTAATTGGAACGATCTTGAATCTTTACTATCCGGAACAAATGCTTTTGTCTTAATCAAAGAAGATGTTGGTGGTGCTGTAAAAGCTATCCAATCTTTTCAGAAAGACACCAAAAAATCCGAAACCAAAGGAGCTTTATTTGAAGGCAGA
>QCQS01000069.1 GCA_003212115.1 Prochlorococcus sp. AG-455-E15
AGTTTCAATAGAGGATGGTTTAGCTGAGGATGATTGGGAAGGTTGGTCAGAATTAAACAAAGAATTAGGAAATAAAGTTCAGCTTGTAGGTGATGATTTATTCGTTACCAATACAGAAAGGTTAAGGAAAGGGATTATAGAGAAATCTGCAAATTCAATACTAATCAAGGTAAATCAAATTGGAACATTAACTGAAACTTTGGAAGCTATTGAGTTAGCTAAAATGTCTGGTTTTTCAAGTGTTATTAGTCATAGAAGTGGTGAGACCGAAGATACAACCATTGCAGATTTAGCTGTCGCAACAAGATCGGGTCAGATCAAGACCGGTTCTTTGAGTAGAAGTGAAAGGATTGCAAAATACAATAGGCTTTTAAAAATTGAGGAGGAATTGGGAAATCAAGCAAGATTCGCTGGGGCTTTAGGTTTAGGTCCTAAAAACATTTAGTTTTTTAGCGCTTAAGTTTTTCTAAACGTGAGCCTTTGCTCATACTTAATTGGCATTTTATCCAATCAATACTTATTGGGAGTGCAAAAAAAAGTGGCAATAATGCAAAATTATTTTGTTTATTGCTTACTAGTAAAGCAGATGCAATTGATAAGCTTCCAATAAGAATTGAATGGCCTAAAGTTTTTTGAGCAGTAAACATTTTTTTGAATTGCCTATCTGACTCTCCCATTCTTATCTGTAATTGTAAATCGCCCTGCTCTAATCTTTCTAAACTTTCATCTATTCTTTTGGGAATTCCAACAGCTTTCGATCCGAGTTCACCAACTTGCCTTCCGAATTGGTTAATAAAATCGTTGGGAGTTTGATTATTTGAAGTCATAAGTTCTATTAAATAAGGCTTGGTAACTGATACAAGATTAAACCCTGGATCAAGCATTCTACCAACTCCCTCAAAAGTTGATAAAGCTCTCATCACAAAGATTAAATCTACTGGCAGTTGAAATGGTGTTTCATAAACAAGTTCCTAATTTTTCATTTGCGCATGTTGAAGAAACTATTAGAGACGAATTAGGGTCTAAGTTTAATGAAATAGATCAAATAAAATGTGATCCTGTTGGATCAGCATCACTTGCTCAGGTTCATCAGGCGACTCTAAAAGATGGAAGGCAAGTAGTATTTAAAGTTCAAAGACCCAATTTAAAAGAATTGTTTATTATCGATTTGGGCATAATGCAGCAAATAGCAGGATTATTACAGAAAAATAAGAATTGGAGTCGAGGTAGAAACTGGGTTGAGATTGCTAAGGAGTGTAGAAAAGTTCTGATGAAAGAGCTTGATTTTAATTGTGAAGCACAATATGCAGCAAGATTTAGACAGCAATTTCTTGAGGATGAAAATATTGAAGTTCCTGAAGTAATTTGGGATATGAGCAGTGAAAAAGTTCTTTGTTTAAGTTATCTAGAAGGAACAAAAATAAGTGATTTAGAAAAATTACAATCACAAGAAATTGATTTACCTAAAATTGCAGAGATAGGTGCAATAAGCTACTTAAAACAACTTGTAAATTACGGTTTTTTTCATGCAGACCCTCATCCAGGAAATCTAGCAGTTTCAAATGAAGGTAAATTGATTTTTTATGATTTTGGAATGATGGGCAACATCTCAAATAATCTTCAGACAAGATTAGGTGGGATGGTTAAATCTGCTGCTCTTAGAGACGCCTCATCACTTGTAAGTCAATTACAACAAGCTGGACTAATTTCAAAAGATATTGATGTAGGACCAGTAAGAAGATGGTGGTTCAAAATATATGGGGAAGGGTGTTTTAAATGCTGTTAATACAATTCATGAAACAATATCCCCCGCTTTATGTGGTTTGTCAGCTTTAGATCAAACTTCAGTAGATAATTTAATGATTGAAATTGATGGGACCCCTAATAAATCTAACCTTGGAGCAAATTCAATCCTTGCAGTAAGTCTTGCAACTGCCAGAGCATCAGCAAATGCTTTAGACATTCCCTTATATAGGTATCTTGGAGATCCATTATCTAATCTCCTTCCAGTCCCACTAATGAATGTAATAAATGGTGGTGCTCATGCACCTAATAGTCTTGATTTTCAGGAATTTATGCTTGTTCCACATGGAGTTAATAATTTCAGTGAATCATTGAGAATGGGGACTGAAATTTTTCACTCATTAAAGTCATTACTTGACCAAAAAGGTTTATCTACTGCTGTAGGCGATGAGGGTGGATTTGCACCTAATTTGTCATCAAGCGAAGAAGCAGGGGACTTATTATTAGAAGCAATTCAAAAAGCCGGA
>QCQS01000070.1 GCA_003212115.1 Prochlorococcus sp. AG-455-E15
ATAAGTCTCTAGAAATTGACTGAGCCGCAGGGTTTGCATTCGCTAAAGAAATGAAGTTATTTATATCAAAGCTGTTTCCATATTCCCTAGCAAATTCGAAATTTGCCAACATTGGCAGAACAGCACCCAAAATTGATAGAAAAAGGTAAAGAAAAGATAGTATCTGTTTATTATCTTTTAAAATGTTAAATGAATTCACTTGTCAAAAATATTTCTTTTAATAATAGTATTTAAAAGCTTATGGTTGTTGAAAAGAATAATAAAGTTGAAGACTATAAATTTAAAAAAGGAAATTTAAATTTTGCCGTTGTTGGTCATGTTGAGTGGATAAATTTTTTAAAGGTTGATCAATTACCAAAACCCGGAGTCATTTCTCATTCTGAAAAGTCCCTTGATTATCCAGCTGGTGGTGGATCTATTATCGCGAAAATACTTTCTGATTTAACTTCAAACCAAATTCATTTTTTTACGTCATTAGGTAATGATGATTATGGAGATAAGTGTTTCAAGATTCTCTCAAATATGGGAATTAAGTTACATGTAGCTTGGCGTGATAAACCAACTAGAAGAGGATTCAGTTTAATTGACTCTCAAGGTGAAAGAGCAATAACAGTTATTGGAGAAAGGTTAGCTCCAACTCATAAAGACAATTTAGAATGGAACATTTTAAAAAAAATGGACGGAATTTTTATTACTGCATCTGATTCAGAGATTTTTAAAATGGCTAGATCGGCTTCAATACTGTGTACAACACCAAGGGTAGGATTAAATACAATTAATAATTCAAATGTTCTTTTAGATGGATTAATAGGCAGTAATCTTGATCCCGGAGAAGTTTTTTCTTTTTCTGAATTATCGTTAAAACCCAAATATACTTTTAAAACCGAGGGAGAGAAGGGAGGCATTATATTCCCAGGAGGAAGATATAAGGCTCTTAAAAACAAAAAATTAAAAGTTGATTCTTATGGATGTGGTGATTCTTTTGCTGCGGGTATTCTTTATGGAATGGCATCTAAATGGGATATAGATAAAAGTTTAAATCTTGCTAAAGTAATGGGAAGAGACGCTAGTGAATTTTTCGGACCATATGCAAATAATGATGAAAAATAATTGAATTAACACTTACATGAGCAATCTAGATAATAAAAATAAAAATATTCTTGTAGAAAATATTATTGTTTTCTTTTTATTTACTGTTTTTTTGGTTTTTAAATCTTTGAAAACTTTATCTAAAATTTTTACTTATGGAATCTTAAGAAAAGAAATATTAACTACTAAAAGTAACTTAGGCGTAGATATTAAAATAAAAATTAAATAGTTAATGAATATATTTTTATTTTTTCTAATTTTAGGAGTTATTTTTTGGGTCTACAAAAAAATTAAATCTAAAAAACCAGAGAACTTAAAATTAAATAAATTTAAAAATAAACTTCAAAGCACGCAAACAAATATTGAAAGAATTTTTTTAAGAGAGGAAGAAAAAACCTTTTCAAACCCTAATATAAATATCTATATTGGGAGTTATGATAACGAAGAAAATATCAATAGGAAATCTAATATTCACAGAGCAAGGCTTTCAAAATTTAAGAAATCCAAATTAAATGGTGAAATGATATTTCAAGATGATGAACAAAGGATTTATAAATTTAATAATGGTAAGAAAGTTTATTTATAACAAGTTTACTTGTGGTTTTTGTTCTAACTACACTCAAGACTTTCTCTGGTTGAAACGCCTGTTGTTGGATTGATCCCATCAGCAATTTCACAAAGATTTCTTTGATCTTCGCTGTCAAGAATAGCGTAAGAAAAATCTGCTCCTTCTATTTGAGCTCCTGCAAAACTGCTACCTGATGCGATCATATTTATTAAAACAGCATTTCTAAGATCTGTTTTTTGGAAATTAACTCGATCAGAAAGAGTATCGGTCAGGTCGATTCCATTTAAATTAGAACCTTTTAAATCAGATAGGGTTAAGGTTGTCCCATGTAAATCAACGTCACTAAAATCTGCATCTCTCGCAACTGCGCCAGCTATAGATGACAAATGAAGATCCTCTCCATGGAAATCAAATCCAGTAATATTAGATCTTACATAACTTGGAACTTCATCTCCCTCGCCCTTAACAGCTACATTTGCCCCAGCAAAAACTGGAGAGGATAAAACTAAGAAAGAAAAAGTTATGCATAAAAAATATTTTAAAAATCTGAAAAATTTCATACTAGATTATTCGAATATTACTATTTTATAACAATTAGATAATTTTTAAAA
>QCQS01000071.1 GCA_003212115.1 Prochlorococcus sp. AG-455-E15
AACAAAACCACAATCCCCCCCCCTCAAATTTGGAAGAACTAAAAAAAATGAGTGAAAATAAAAAATTACCTCGATAAATTGTTTAAGACTGTTAATCAGTTTATAAAATTTGTTTATTTTTCCACTTTATTCCAATTTATAGGTCTATAGTCTTAATACTCAATATAGAACTACTAATTAAATGGAAACAACTAATTTTGGATTTGTAGCTAGTCTTTTATTTGTAGGAGTGCCCACAATATTCCTAATAGGCTTATTTATTTCTACACAAGATGGAGAAAAATCAAGCTTCTACTCTGACTCTAGTAAAGGTAGGCTTGGGCCAAAACGCTAATGCTTCAATAAATGCTTTGCATTTCTGTAGAAGAATTTTTATTTTGGAAAAAAAAGCAACTTTCTAAAGGAGGCGACCAACCATCTTTTGCTGTTTTGCTTGATTGTATAGGTGGTGTATCGACTAGTGATCTAAATTTGATAAGTATAAATCCTAGGGGTCAATTACAATTAAAAAAAAATTTAGAATTTTTAGAATCTGTTTGGGATGATCATTTACTAAGATCTTGCCCAATTCAATATCTTTGTGGAATAACTTTTTGGAGAGATTTAAAATTACAAGTTACAAACAAAGTACTCATTCCCAGACCAGAAACTGAACTTATAGTTGATATCGTTTTCAATATATTTCGAAAGAAATCAGAAAAATTGTTTTTTGCTGAATTAGGAACTGGATCAGGTGCAATTAGTATAGCTTTGGCGTTGGCTTACCCATTGAGTAAGGGAGTAGCAACGGATATAGAACAAGATGCATTAGAAATAGCCACTAAAAATTATATAAAATCTACTAAACAATCAAATTTGAAATTTTATTGTGGAAACTGGTGGTCACCTCTTGAAAGTTTTAAAGGAAAATTAGACCTCGCTATTTCAAACCCGCCATATATTCCCAGAGATACTTATGAAAAATTACCTAAAGAAGTTAAAAATTTTGAACCTAAAATTGCTTTATTAGGGGGCGAAGATGGTTTGAAACATATTAGGGAAATAATACAAAAAGCCCCACTATTTTTAAAAGAGAGGGGTTGGCTAATTTTAGAGAATCATTTTGATCAAGGTGAAAAAGTAAAACAACTTCTTATTAAAAATAAATTTACATCAATAGAAATTATGAAAGATCTCTCAGGTATTGGTAGGTTTACCATTGGAAGATATAAATAAATTACAATATATTCATAATCAAAATGAATTTAGTAGATTGCAAATCCGCCTTGGAGACTCTTAAAAGTGGTTTACCTATAATTTTCCCAACTGATACATTACCTGCAATTGGATGCTTGCCAAAATTTTCAAATACTATTTATAAGTTTAAAAAAAGAGATAGAGACAAACCCTTAATTCTTATGGGATCAGAATACAAACAATTAATCGATTATGTTCACGAATCAGCTAAAGAAGATTGCGAAAAAATAGCTTCAAAATATTGGCCTGGAGCTCTGACAACGGTTATTCCTGCTTCAGAAAAGCAGACTACAATCCTTACAAGCAATGATCTTACTCTTGGGTTGAGGATTCCAAATTCATATATGGCTCAATCTCTGATGAGAGAGACAGGCCCATTGTTAACTTCGAGTGCAAATATTTCAGGTTTTAAAGGTTCAACTACAGTTGAAGGTATTGCTCAAGATTTCCCTTCTGTAAAAATTTTGGGCCCTATCCCCTGGGGAAAAAGTAGTGGAAAAGCTAGTACTATTATATTTTGGAAGAACAGTGGAGATTGGAGACTAATTAGAGAAGGAGAAGTATTAGTTAGGGAATTGAATTAATGTTGGTATTATTATTTTTTGTTGTATTAATTCAATTTTTTGCTTATTGGGTATTTGAACCCCTTGCATCTTTTTTAGAATATTTTCTCGAAATAAGATTATTGCCTATCATTACCCTGATAAGTTTAGTCTTTTTATTTTCAGCAAAGAATATTGAACAGAATTAAATAAATCAAAATGCCGGCTAACAGATTTGAACTGATGACCTTCGCTTTACAAAAGCGCTGCTCTACCGCTGAGCTAAGCCGGCAATTTATTAATCTTACAATTAGAGAGGGTCAATTATCAGGATTTTTTTAGCTTTTTTTATATTTATTACTTTTTGATATCTTTATTAGCTTTATCAGTTTTATCAGTTTTTTTGAATTTTATTTCTCCTGAAATAGTTCTTT
>QCQS01000072.1 GCA_003212115.1 Prochlorococcus sp. AG-455-E15
CCCTTCCTCACTTAGGCAGATAATAATATTGTTATTAGATCTAAGATTGTTTAAATTAAAAGTCTTTAACTCATTAATGATAAGTTCAGGCATTCTTTTTTTGTATTGATTAATTCCATCTCTAATCCAAAGTTTCTTTATTTTGCCGATAGCACAAATTGTTAATCTATTAGTCTGAAGCATAAGTAAATATTAAAAACTAATTATTCATCAAGAAGATAATTAAATTCATCATATAGTTCCTCTTCGTTTGTTAATTTCTTAGAAAAATTAGCTTTTCTAGAATTCATATTAATTTGATTAAGCTCGCTTTTTCTTAGTGAATTATTAACGTTAGAAGTCTCTTCTAAAGATTCAGAATTATCAATTAACGAATAAAAAATTTTATTGGGATCTTCTGAATTAAGTGGATTAGAGATTAAATTATCATTTTTAGATATATTTGTATAATTACTTATATTTTTACTTTCGTTATTTAAATTTTTATTTTTTTTAAATTTATTGAGTTTATCTAAATTTTTTTTTGATAAGCTCATGATATAAAGTATTAATTAAATTCATATTTAATTTAAACATATTATTTATCTTTTAGATGAATTCTAAAAACCATCATCAAAAAAAAAGATTTGGACAACACTGGTTGGTAAATAAAAAAATATTAGAAAAAATCAAAGAAATTGCTTTTCTTAATGAAAATGACTTTATTTTAGAAATTGGTCCAGGTAAAGGAGCTTTAACATCTAAGTTATTAGATTCAGAAATTAAAAAATTACATGCGATTGAATTAGATAAAGATTTAATAAATTTATTGAATGATAAATTCAATAATAATGATAAGTTTTCACTTCAGCAGGGCGATATTCTTACCGTAAATTTAGATTCAATTAATAAAAAGATTACAAAAGTGATTGCAAATATTCCTTACAATATAACTGGCCCAATATTGGATATTTTCATAGGCCGATTAGGCATTACAAGAAACTATAATTACGAAAAAATAATTTTTTTAATGCAGAAAGACGTTGTAGATAGGATTTTGTCAAAAGAAGGAAGTCCAAATGCTGGTGCGCTTAGTGTAAGAATGCAACTCCTATCAAAAATAAAAAAAATTTGTGATGTACCTCCTTCATCTTTTAGTCCGCCTCCAAAAGTTTTTTCTTCATTAGTAGTTTTTGAACCAATTAAAAATGATTTAAGATTAGACATTAGTTTAGAAAAATATATAGATAAACTTCTTCGGATTTCATTTAATTCAAGAAGAAAAATGCTTAGAAATACTCTTAATTCAATACTTTCAAATAAAGAGATAAATGAATTATCTGAATATTCAAAAGTTTGTTTTAATTTAAGACCACAAGATATTTCAATTGAACAATGGATTAAGCTTGCAGAAAATTGTATTAAAATTAAAAAATAAAAATTTAAATATATGCAAAATTTAGCTAACACGAAAATTATTATAAAATCTCCTGCCAAAATAAATTTACATCTTGAAGTTATTGGAAAAAGAGAGGATGGATTCCATGAGTTAGCAATGATTATGCAAAATATTGATCTTTCTGATTATTTAGAATTTCAAATTAACAATAAAGGTTTAATTAAACTTGAATCTGATAGCAATGATTTAAGCTTATCTAGTGATAACTTAATTGTTAAATCGGCAAATCTATTAAGGAAAAAAACAAATATAGATTTCGGTGCGAATATATTTTTAAAAAAAAATATTCCAATTGGTGCAGGATTGGCTGGCGGATCAAGTAATGCAGCTGCAACATTAATTGGTCTTAATAAATTATGGAATTTGAACTTAGATCAAGAAATATTATGTTCATTAGCATCAACTTTAGGATCTGATATTCCTTTTTTTATAGATGGTGGTATTCAATTATGTTTTGGAAGAGGCGAAATTTTGGAGAAATTAGATTCAAACCTTGAATATGGAGTAATTCTTTTAAAAGATCCAAATGTATCAGTATCTACTGCTGAAACTTATAAAAAATATAGTAATAGATTTTGTGATCAATATATTACTAATAGAGAAACGATTGAGAACATAAGAAAAAATTTAAGAGATAATGGTTTAAATAACATAAATTTTGATAATCAACATTTAACTATAAGAAATGATTTGCAGTTAGTTGTTGAAAATGTCAATAATTCTGTAAAGC
>QCQS01000073.1 GCA_003212115.1 Prochlorococcus sp. AG-455-E15
GAAAATGGATATAAAAATTCTGCGGCAGTAATTTCAGATGCTGGAGGTAATAGTGAAATTAATGATTTAGCTATTCTTGAGGTAAATGGAAAAATTGGAAAAGTTTTAAATTTAAATAATAATCTTCCAAGTGTTGGAAGTGATGTAATAGCGATAGGTTCACCAAAAGGATTAGATTTTACTCTTACTCGAGGCATAGTTAGTTCATTGAGAAAGCAGGGAAATATTATTCAATCTGATGTTGCCTTAAACCCAGGCAATTCAGGGGGACCACTTATTGATGAATACGGATGTGTTACCGGTATTAATACATTTAATATTAAAGAATCGGAAGGTCTTAACTTTGCTATATCCGCAAAAGTAATCAAGTCTTACATAGATAAAAATAACTATCGTTTTGGACTTCCTAATAATTCAGAGAATTATAAAAGCTCTTATAAAAAGAAAAAAGTTGTTTTAAAGAAAGCTCCTATAGGAAGTATTAAACCACCTGGTAAAGGTTGGTCATTTTCCTTTCAGGAATGTCGGTATAAAGGTAAAAAAGGAGGATTTCAGTATTGTGATCCTGAGAAAAAAGAATACCTGCTACATACCGATTGGATTTGGGTGAGACTTATTAGTAGAACTGATAAGAAGATGAATGGAAGAAGATTTAATCGAGCATTAATTGAAGTTACTAGGACAAGTACTTTTAACTCTTCCAAACAAGCATTGAAATTAAGTGAAATATATCCAAGTATTTATAAAAAGCCTTTAAAGATTCTTAGTGATGAGGAGAATGCAAAAAAATACTCTGAAAGTTGGAGAAGTAAAATGAATATCGATTGTTCTGATTTGATTTATAAAACTGAGAATACTAATTGGTTAACATTCGTTCCTGGAAGCAAAGTAGATATATGGGCTAATTGGGCATGCCCTGCAGATCCTTTCTAAGGGTAATAAATTTCATTATTGTTATAACTAAACTCAAAAAAACATCGCACACATTTTCTATTAAATAGCACATATATCACACACATTTGTATTCAAACCTGATGTAACTTTGGGAGGAAATAAGAAGTGAATCTTCAAAAAACTGTTTATTTCCAATAAAAAAGAGACCCTTTAGGTCTCTACAAGTCTGTTTAGGAAGTTAATGAACTCCCCGGGCGGGATTCGAACCTGCGACCAATCGATTAACAGTCGATCGCTCTACCGCTGAGCTACCGAGGAATATAAAATGAATTTAGCTCTTTAATGTACCTTATGACAAGTACAAAATTTAATTATATTGAAATTTTGATGGTTCTTGCCAGCCAGATAATAAACCATTTTTCAATTCTGCTACTGCATCAGCGTAAGTTAATTCTTCATAACGATGAGTAATCCATAAAGCTGATAAAGGTCTTTTATTTTCACTTGTAAGATTTTTAATAGTTTGTAAAACTTTTAATTGGCTGGTTTGATCAAGTAACGCTGTAGGCTCATCTAAAAGAATAAAATTTCTATTACTTACAAGAACGCATGCAATAGTTAAGCGTTGTTTTTGTCCACCGCTCAAAGAATGAACTGGCCTTTTTTCAAAACCAGTCAAACCTACCTGCTCAAGTACATATTCAATTTTTTTATTAATTTCATTTTGACTTATATTTTGACTAATATTTAACAGAAGTTCACTCCTACAATTTGGCATCAAGATTTGATGATCAGGGTTTTGAAACACCATTCCAATATTCGCATTAGATTCAATGACTCCAAATTTGGGTTTAATTATTCCATTTATTAATTTTAAAAGAGTACTTTTTCCGCTCCCGTTTTTACCTACGACCATCCAAAATCCAGGTTTTTTTATTGTGAAGTTACATTTGAAAATTAAATTTTCTTTTTTTCCAGGATACGAAAAAGAAACATCTTTGAATTTAATATGAGGTATTTCATTTTCAAGAGAATCTCGCATTAATTCTATCAATCTATATCTAGAGAAAACCCTGGTCTTTTAGCTCCTCCTGCTACTGAAGATTTTTCATATATCTGTACAGAAATGATTTCTTTAACTCTTACAGTAATTAATTTATCTTGCACCTTGTCACAACTTAATTCGATCAAGTTTGAGGATTCTAAAGTTTCATTC
>QCQS01000074.1 GCA_003212115.1 Prochlorococcus sp. AG-455-E15
TTGTAAAATTAATTTTATACCCTTTTGGTCTTTGTCATTAATTTTATTTAGAGAATTAATTATCTCTAGCCTGAGGAACTCTACAAAAGACGGTTTACCAGCATCTATTTTAGGAAAATATAAAACATTTTTCTTTTTTATTTCAGTAATCACATTCTTTACACCATTAAAAATTAGCTTATTGAATAATTTGGCTTTAATTTTTTATTGGTTAGGATTCATCCTGACTTTTGTGACTTTATTAGGCTATTTAAGAATTAAAAAGAATATTATCTGAATTTTCATCAAACTCCTCATTCTTTTTATTATTAAAATCATTCACAAAACTATCTTTTAGACCATTAAGTAAATCAAAAGTTGGCACCCACTCTAAATCACGTTTTATCTTAGATATATCAGTCTGATAATGATTTAATCTAATTGGAAATCCCTTTCGAGACTTAGGATCTAATTTTTGATAATCAAATGTTCTTAAAGAAATCTCATTTTGGTTTAACCCAAGAACCTTCGCACAGAAATCAATTAAACCCTTGATTGTTACTCCTTTTTCTCCTGAACAGTTATAAATATTATTTTTAGAATTTTCAAAATTTATGCACCTAATCATTACATCAGTTAGATCAGAAACATGGCCTAGCTGAGTGATTAAAGAACCGTCACCAGGGATTGGTACAGATTTTTTAGTAAATAACCTTTCAAAAAACCAATTTTCAATTTTATTATAATTTCCTGGTCCATAAATATAAGTAGGCCTAAAACTAGTAAAAGGAATTTTTTGGTTTTTTAACCAATTTTCTGTCTCAAACTTTCCTTTGTGCCTACTTTCTGGATCAATTGGATCAAGTTCTGATAAGGGCAGTTCACAATTATCTTTATAAACACCTGCAGAGCTGACATATATATATCTCTGGAAAGAGTTATCTAAATTTTCTATAAGAAGTTTGGTTTGTGCTAACTCTCGTCCAGAAATATCAAAAACAACATCATACTTTTCATTTCTTAGCTGGACGATATCTTCTAAATTATTTCTATCACCCTTAATTAAATTTGTTTTTTCAGGATTACTTTTATTACCTCTCGTAAAAATATCAATTTCATAATTTTTACTTAATAACTTTCCAACCAAAGACTTACCAACAAATCTAGTGCCACCCATTACAAGAATTTTCATATTCAAAAAATATTTAACTGAAGTAGTAATCTTAAATAGAATTACATATTGAATAGTACTACTAATAAGTAATTAATGAAAAGGATGATTCTATGGACCTAATACCAGCAATTGATTTGATGAATGGTAAGTGTGTGAGGCTTTTTAAAGGCGACTTTAATAAAAGAAAAGACTTCACCAAAGAGCCTCATGAGCAAGCTAAATTTTGGGAAAGCGAAGGGGCAAAATATATACATATAGTTGATTTGGATGCTGCAAAATCAGGATCCCCAACAAACGATGAATCAATAAAAAAGATTGCAAAAACAGTTAACATACCAATTCAAATAGGAGGGGGGATAAGGTCTCAAGAAAGGATAGAGCAATTATTTTCTTATGGTATTGAGAAAGTTATCATGGGAACCTCTGCAATAGAAAATAAAGAGCTAGTTAAAGACTTATCAAATAAATTTCCTAGAAGGATAATTGTTGGGATAGACGCAAAAGATGGAAAAGTTAGTACAAGAGGTTGGCTTGAACAATCTAATATTTTTGCCACAGATTTAGTAAAGGAGTTTTCTTCATTTAAAATTGCTAGTTTTATTGTTACAGATATAAATACAGATGGAACGTTAGAAGGGACAAATGAAGAATTCATAAAAAGCATACTTGAAATTACAGATATTCCAGTAATAGCCTCAGGAGGTGTTGGTTCAATTTCTGATTTATTATCGTTAGTAAAATTTGAAAACTCTGGACTCTTTGGAGTAATTGTAGGTAAAGCTCTTTATGAAAAAAAATTCACGATCAACGAAGCCAATAATGTATTGTCATCAGATAGATTAAATGACTTTGATTTAGACAGAAATTACTACGCCTAAAAGAATATAAAAATTGATTTAAGGCTGGTATTTGCAGTAATTGTTAGTTAATTTTGTATAAGAGAT
>QCQS01000075.1 GCA_003212115.1 Prochlorococcus sp. AG-455-E15
GAGATTAACTCCAGTAGCAGCAAGATTGAGTGAATTGTTGGGGCAAAATGTTGCTCTTACTAACAGTTGTATTGGTGATGAAGCAGTTGCACAATCAAATAGCTTATCTAATGGAGATGTTCTTTTACTTGAGAATGTTCGTTTTTTTGGTGAAGAGGAGAAGAACGACCTGGAGTTTGCTGAAAAATTAGCATCACATGCAGATATGTACGTAAATGATGCTTTCGGTGCTGCTCATAGAGCGCATGCTTCAACTCAGGGTGTTACAAATTATTTAAGTCCCTCAGTAGCTGGATTCCTTTTAGAAAAAGAATTGAAATACCTACAAGGAGCAGTAGATTCCCCAAATCGTCCATTGGCAGCAATAGTTGGAGGGTCAAAGGTTAGTAGCAAAATAGGAGTACTTGATTCTTTACTAGATAAGTGTGACAAAATCATGATTGGTGGAGGTATGATTTTCACTTTTTATAAAGCTAGAGGTTTAGATGTCGGAAAGAGCCTTGTAGAAGAAGATAAACTCGAGCTTGCTAAAGATTTAGAAGCAAAAGCAAAAGCAAAAGGAGTAGAGTTATTATTACCCACTGATGTTGTTTTGGCTGATGCTAAAAGAGGAATAGGGATTAAAGAAATTTGTAAGTCAGCCAAAGATTCTAGGTCTTCAATCGACGATAGAAGACTCTCTAGAGGAATGCGAATTAGGCCTATTAGAGCCCTTACACTTGGTTTTCCAAACGTAGGAAAGTCGGCATTAATTAATAGAATCGCAAAAAAAAGAGTTGTAGATAGCGCTAGGAAAGCAGGCGTGACTCGTAATTTAAGATGGATAAAATTAGAAAGTGGTATAGATCTGCTAGATGCTCCTGGTGTTATACCTCCAAATTTAGAAAATCAAAAATCAGCACTTAATCTTGCACTGTGTGACGATATTGGAGAAGCTGCTTATGAAATAGAGAGTGTCGCAATTGGATTTATCAAAATTATATCCACTCTCAACAAAGATAAGAATGCGAATATCTCAGTTAAACAAATATCTAATAGATATGGAGTTGATATTACTAAAGGCTTTAAGAGTCCTTCTGCTTGGATCGACGAAGCAGCTTCAAAACATACCTCTGGCGATAAAAGGAGAATGTCTCATAAGTTATTGGAAGATTATAGAAATCAAATGCTGGGTAAAATTGCTTTAGAAGTCCCACTATGGAATTAAATAATCAAAATTCTTTCGGCATTGGAGAAGGTGAGCTTATAGAAATTATTTATGAGCTACCTCTTCCTATGAGGCTAGACAGATGGTTGGTAAGTAAAAGGCCAGAACAAAGTAGAGCAAGAATTCAACATTTTATAAATTCAGGTTTAGTACTTGTAAACTATAAGACTGCGAAAGCAAAGACCCCATTAAAAAATGGCGACAATATTCAAATATGGATGCCTCCTCCAGAACCTCTTATTTATTTGAAACCTGAAAAAATGGATTTAAATATCCTTTTTGAAGACGAGCACATCATAGTAATTAATAAACAATCAGGACTAATTGTTCATCCAGCCCCTGGACACAAGTCTGGAACTTTAGTGAATGGATTACTTTTTCACTGTAAAGATCTACCTGGAATTAATGGGAAACTAAGACCTGGGATTGTTCACAGATTAGATAAAGATACCTCCGGATGTATGGTTGTTGCAAAAAGCCAAGAGGCATTAGTAAATCTCCAGAAACAAATTAAAGAAAAAATAGCATCACGCGAATATATTGCAGTAATTCATGGAGCACCGAATTCTGAAGAAGGCCAAATAGTCGGAAACATTGGCAGAGATAAATTAAATAGATTGAAATATAAAGTAGTTGAAGAAACTTCAGGAAGGTATGCCTGTACCTATTGGAAATTAGAAGAAAGATTTGGCAATTACTCATTAATGAGTTTCAAGCTAGATACGGGGCGAACGCATCAAATAAGAGTACATTGCGCTCACATTAATCATCCAATTGTGGGTGATCCGTTATATGGAAGATGTAAAAAACTACCATGTAAATT
>QCQS01000076.1 GCA_003212115.1 Prochlorococcus sp. AG-455-E15
CTCAATCATGGACTTGATTATGCGGTGAGAAAGTTAAAGTATTTTGATTTCTACTATATTTCCAACTCCATTTATAAGGTTTTAATCTTTTAACTTCTTTGTCATAGGAATCGATGAATGTTTTTAAGGATTTATATCGCTCCAAATGCCCTGGATGAGTACTGTTAATTTCAGTATGCGCATCTGTATAATTTTTTTTAGAAAGAAATGTTAATGACTTTAGGCAGGTATCGTTAGGATAACCAGCATTAATAATCATTCTTGCGCCATTTTGATCAGCCTTTGTTTCGCTTTCCCTAGATAATACCTTTTCATATAAATCTATTTCTTCATCCTCTTCTTTTTTTAGTTCCTCATTATTCAATACTTTATTTTTATCATCTTTTAGATTTTGATGGTTTTTTATTTTTTTTGATAATTTAATAGATTGCTCAAGATGATCGTTATAGATTATGTGAGCAAGTTCATGACCAATTAAGCAACTCAGATAGTTTGTTTTATCTCCATAAGTTTTAAAGGTTGATTTGCTAATCCAAACTACTCCGCTCCAGGCATATGCTTCTATTGAATTAAATAAAAATGATTGTTTAGAAAGCTCATTAAGATTAACTTCTTTGAAATCTTTATGCTTCTTATAAGGATTTAAATTTTTAAAATAATAGCAATCATCCTTTTTACATATACCTAGTTTTTCAGCCTCATATTCCATATAAGCTCCGCTACCTATAGAAAATGGTATTTCTTCATAACCAAGATTATTTTTTAAGGCAATTTTATCAACTATTTTTTTTATAGTTTTATATTCTTGAGGCATAAAGTAGGTTGAATTATCTTTAATGTAGTTAGTGGCAATTACAATAAATAAAATTAAAAAAGAACATTTTGAGAATAATTTCAGAGTTCTTATATATTTTTTTTTCATAAAATAAATTTGAGTTAGAAAAGGAACTAATTTCCCATTATTTTAGATCGACTGTCAATCACTTTCTATGAGTAGACTTTGGCAACAATTAGATCATTTTCTTCATCATTCAACGTAGGTGTGGTGTCCTAATCTTATTTGCAACTAATTACTTTTGAACATAATTTCTGAGCAAGATAGTTTGTTTCTTTGAATTATCAACCATAGTTCCTAAACTCCAAAGAGTTGAGCTACAAAAAACGCAGATAATACCAGTAGCAGCATAAGCATCCCTAGTCCTCCAATCTGCTTCAGTTTCTGTTGCAGCAGTCCCAACACAAAGAAATGCCATTACACCTAAAACACAACTCAAAATATGTGAAATCTTAGCCTCAGTTGATTTCTCATCCAAAAGTTCATTTACTGATTCTTCCATTTTTTTATTATTTAATTATCCTTTTTTAGCAAAAGAAGGAAAGAAAAAGATATAAGATTTTTAAATAAATTGTTTTTTGACCTTTAATTTAGCCAACAAATCAGCCAACCAACATAACCAATTCCACATTAATAATTAATCACAACAAGCAACTATTTAGTCATGGCTTGTAGACATAGTGTCCTACTAGGGTTGTTAAGTACTTTAGGAGCACTAGGGCGCAGGTTCAAATCCTGTAGCCCCGATAAGTTTTAGCAATAAGTTTCAGCTAATAATATATTCTCCTTAAGTACATAATGTTTAGTTTATTTAAGATGCCCATCCGCAAGGTTTAGAGTATTTTTTAAAAATTTGAGCATGACCTTCTTTGACCAACAATTGTTGTAGGTTTTCCCCATTAAAACTTAATTCACCAACTGTTCTTCCATATTTATCCTCAGTCACCCTTCGAATTGATACTTTCTGGCCCTTAATCATTTCATTTAAAAAATTTTTGGCGGCTATTGCTTCGTTTGGTTTTGCTCTTTTCCCTTTTAATTCAGGTGTATCAATACAAGCTAGTCTTATTTTTTCCCCATCACTAGAAGTGCAGGTATCTCCGTCATAACAATCCTTGATTGTAATTTCTCCTATTGCAGGTTTATTTGATTTTCTACCAAGAGCTTCGCAAGCTTCTCCATCATTATCTCTG
>QCQS01000077.1 GCA_003212115.1 Prochlorococcus sp. AG-455-E15
TACTCTTACCGCAATCCTAGCGATTGCTATGACATTGATATACTTTCCTCTAAGATTTTTCTTAACATTAACCGCTAGAAGTCGAAGACTAAAACTTTTACAAAAAATTAGAAGGTTGAGAGATGAATTAGGCCAGCCTTATGAAAGTACATAACTAGATACTCATACCCCCGTCTATACTGATTGTTTGGCCTGTAATATAACTTCCTGCATCACTTGACACTAAGAATGACACTAAGTTTGCAATTTGAGTACAACTTCCTAATTTCCCTAAAGGAATAGCTTTTAGAATCTCTTCAGTATTAAGTTTTTCGGTCATCTCTGTTTCTATAAAACCTGGAGCTATTGCATTAACATTTATACCTCTTGAGGCGAATTCTTTAGCGCAAGTTTTGGTAAATCCAATAACTCCGGCTTTGGCTGCAGAATAATTTGCTTGACCAGGATTACCAATTATGCCAACAACAGATGAAACATTTACGATGCTACCACTTCTTTTTTTCATCATAAATTTTGAAGCATATTTTGTACAAAGAAAAACTCCTTTTAAGTTTGTACTTAGTACATCATCCCATTGTTCCGATTTCATTCTCATCAATAGTCCATCTCTTGTAATTCCAGCATTGTTAATAAGGATATCGATAGTGCCAGTAATTTTGATTATTTCTTCAAAAGCTGAACTGACAGAATCCTCTTTCGAAACATCAAATTTTAATTTATGAGCTTTACCTCCTGAATTTTTTATTAAATTTACAACTTCTTCAGCTTTTTCATCAGAAGAAGAGTAATTAATAAAAACTTCTGCTCCTAATCGGCTTAGTTCTAAAGCAATTTCTTTACCAATTCCTCTGCTAGCTCCAGTGATTAAAGCAATTTTGCCTGATAATGAATCTTTATTGGACATTATGAAGTTTTTATAATTTTCAATCGTAGTACTATTTGTGTAAAGATATTGCTTTTATTTATAATTGTCTAGAAAATATTAAGACCTTTTATTGTGCACTTTTTAATACCAGCTGCAGGGAGCGGTAGCAGAATGAAAGCTGGAAAAAATAAATTACTTATTGATTTAGAGGGAGAGTCTTTGATTTATTGGACACTTAAATCTGTATTTTCTGCAAGTTCAACAAATTGGGTTGGAATAATTGGGCAACCGAAAGATAAAAATTTATTATTAAATTCAGCCAAGGATTTTGCCCATAAAGTTCATTGGATTAATGGTGGTGACAGCAGACAAGAGTCAGTTTTTAATGGTTTAAAAGCGTTACCAAAAGATGCTGAAAAAGTATTAATACATGATGGTGCTAGATGTCTAATTAATCCTGAATTGATAGATCTTTGTGCCAAGCAATTAGATGAAAATGAAGCTGTAATTTTGGCTACTAAGGTAACCGATACTATAAAGATTGTTGATAATGAAGGTTTTATTAAAGAAACACCAGACAGAAATTATTTATGGGCAGCGCAAACTCCTCAGGGCTTTTTAGTAGATAGATTAAAAAAAGCCCATAAGATGGCAATTGATAAAAACTGGCAAGTCACAGATGATGCTTCTCTATTCGAAATGCTTAATTGGAAGGTGAAGATTATTGAAGGAACTTATTCAAATATAAAAATTACATCACCTATAGATTTGAAAATAGCAAAACTTTTTGTGAAGAACCCCTAGTTAAAAAGGTGTATCGATACTAAGAATGCCATTATCACCATTTAAGGTGGCTTCGTATCCTAAAGGAATGCAAGCATTTCCCGATATGTGGCCTATTGGGAGTTCAAAAAGAATAGGAAAATCAAACTCTTGGAGTCTTTCAATAATGCAGTTTTTTAGTAAATCTTTCCATTCAGGGTCGCAGGAGCCATTTGAAAAACTACCGAATCCAATACCAGCAATTTCAGAAAGTGTTTTAGTCATTCTGAGGTAAGTCAACATGCGATCGATTTTATAAATATCTTCATTAATATCTTCAAAAATTATTATTTTTCCTTTGCAATCTGGAAAGT